>CAKVBE010000084.1 GCA_934725005.1 uncultured Rickettsiales bacterium
TTTTCCTGCTCCACTATATCCAACTAGTCCAACCTTTTGATTTGGTTCTATTGTGAGATTGAAGCTTTGGAAAATATAATTATTATTTGCTTCTGTTTTTTCTTGCATTTTTGTGTACTTACCTTTGTGATTTTGGTATTAGATTAACATGTCTTTTTGTATTTTGAACCACTGCTATAAATAGTCAAATCAATAATTATTTTTTTGTTAATGTTTTTATCTGGATTATAAACCAATAGATTAATTAGGTCCAAAATGGAACATATTTATTCTACTTTGGACTCCGTTTTTATTATTGTACTTGACTATAAAATCTACCTTTTCGTTCCTCTCGA
Organism: uncultured Rickettsiales bacterium; assembly: GCA_934725005.1. The sequence continues at coordinate 336 of CAKVBE010000084.1, forward strand.
AACTGTTCTTGATGATAGCTCTCTGTCTGCATTTTGCATTGCTTCTTCTCTTAAGATTTCTGCTCGTCTTTCTATTCTATTTCCGATTTCATTGAGACACAAGTCTAGGTACTTATGGATATTTTCTTTTCCAACCTTGAATTCTTTGACTTTTCCATTGCCAATTACTTTTGACATATTTGTGATGATATATGGTAACAATGCTATCGAATAAATATTAACTTCTGCCATGATTTTATCTTTATCTTTTTTTGTTTTTGCTTCATATAATCTGGTATAAATATAGAAAAATTTATCTGGCATAAAGTTTAATGCTTTTTCTTTAAGCTTTAATTTGTACTCTTCGTTTATTTCTGTTGGTTTTAAAATATTAAGTGATAAACCAGTTAAGTAACTTCCAAACCTGAGAATTTTGGAATTTAGTGAGGCTCCGACCATATTGTTTAAATCAAACTTGAGTGGACCAATAACTTGTCCTTTATCGTCGGTTACTGGTGGTAATGTTACAACTATATTCTCTGGTTTTGTTGTTTTGGCTAAGATATTAATAATATTGTTTTTATTTTTTTCAATTTCTTTTGTACTCAATTTGGTATTAGTACCTAGTAATTCGATTGTTCCATTTTTGTTTATAATTCGATCAATTAACATTGGCATGTACACTTCACGTACAATATCTATGTTGGGTAAAATGTATGATCTGAGTAAATAGCTTTCTATATCTGCTATGTAATTTTTTACTCCTTGTATATCAACTTGCTTATCCATAATATCTATTATTAGTTATAACAATATTATATTATACTATAAAAAAGTAAAATGTCAATAATTATTGTTTTTTACGATTTTTTATAAGTTTAATTAATAATAATTGTTATTATTATGTGATAATGCATATAAAAATCATGTACGAGTGTTTTTAATTTACAGAAATTTCGCAAATATTTTTTATATTATCATTTTATCATAATATATTATCTGATTGAATGCTTTACTTTATTTTTTCAGATGCTATATTTCTGAGAAATATAATTTATTGAAATAATATGCTAAAGTTATATAATAGCTTAAATGATAGACTAGAAGAATTTAAACCAATAGACAGTAATGATATTAAAATGTATGCTTGTGGTATAACAGTTTATGATAAGTCACATCTTGGCCATGCAAAAACTTATATTACATGTGATATATTGTTTAGATTATTGAAACAGTTATATGGGAATGTAACGTATGTAAGAAATATAACTGACGTTGATGATAAAATAAATAAAAGAGCTGTGGAAAAGGGTATTACAATACAAAAATTGACAGAGGAGATTATAGGATATTGTAATACAGATATGAATTATTTGGGAAATTTGGAACCAACTGTGGAGCCAAAGGCTACTGAGCATATAAAAGAAATAATCGACATAATCAACAGATTGTTAAATAATGGATATGCTTATGTTTCTGAAGGACACGTATTGTTTGATGTTAGAAAATATAAAGATTATGGAAAGTTATCAAATAAAAAAATTGATGATTTAATTTCTGGGGCAAGGATTGAAATTGAAAGTTATAAAAAAGATCCATTAGATTTTGTGCTATGGAAACCATCGCTTGACATAGATGATAAATCTAGTATATTTGACAGTCCTTGGAGTAAAGGTAGACCAGGATGGCATATAGAGTGTTCGGCTATGAGCCATAAATATCTTGGGGAAAATTTTGATATACATTGTGGTGGTGCTGATTTAAAGTTTCCGCATCATGAAAATGAAATAGCTCAAAGTAGGTGTGCATTTATTGGCAGTAATTTTGCAAATTATTGGTTCCATACTGGATTTTTGATGGTTAATGGTGAGAAGATGAGTAAATCACTAGGAAACTTTATTACCATAGAACAAATTAGAAACGATGGAATAAATGGAAAAGTTGTCAGATTTGCAATGCTAAAAACGCATTACAGGAAACCACTAAATTTTACAGATAATTTAATTGCAGATGCTAATAAAAATTTAATAGATTTGCATAAAAATGTAATAGATATTGAGGAAAATGATAATATTCCAGAAGAGATTGTTGATGCTTTGTGTGATGATTTAAATACGCCAAAAGTTATTGCTATACTTAATGAATTTAATAAAAATAAAGAATTTAGTAAGTTAAAAAGTGCGCTTAAATTTTTAAATTTTTATGATGAAACTTTGGTGAATAAGAATAAAAATATTGAAAAAATTGATATTTCAGAGGATGAGCTAAAGCAATTAATTGAAAAAAGAAAGATTGCTAAATATGAAAAAAATTGGAAAAAATGTGATGAAATAAGAGATTATTTATTGAGTAAAGGGATAAAATTGATTGATTTGAAAGATAAAACAATCTGGGAAATAGTTTGAATTTTTTTTCTTTACAATTAATTTTTACAGTTAATACTTTATGCATGTTATTATTAATTAATGTTTTTTATGAGAAAGTCTTATTTATTATTGTTGATTCTGTTTTTTACTGTTGCATGTTCTTCGAATAAATATGATACAATTAATACTGAAGAAGAAGCAAACGCTGCTAGTCAAGAGCAAGTTGGGAAGGAGTATTTGTTAGATACAAAAAGTAAAACAAAAAAGATTTCTGATAGAGTTTTCTTTGAATTCAATAGAGATAATTTAACAGAAGAATCAACTAGTGTTTTAGATGCAACTGCTGAATGGTTAAAGGAAAATCCTGAAGTTAAATTATTGATTGAAGGTCATACAGATGAAAGAGGAACCAAGGAGTATAATATTGGTTTAGGTCAAAGAAGAGCATCGTCAGTTAAAAAGTATTTAGAATCGAAAGGTATTGAAGCTTCTAGGATTAAGATAATAAGCTATGGTAAAGAGAAACCAGAATTTGCCGGTAGCAATGAGGAAGCTTGGTCAAAAAATAGAAGAGCTGTTTCCGTTATATTAGAGACAAGATAAAATTTGTTTTGTTATTTTCTTGCGTGCTTGTTAGTTTTTCTAACAGGCATTTTTTATATCATTTTACTTTATATATCAATTGACCAGTTTAAACTAGCCAATTGTGTATAAAATTAAAATACTTTTTAATAAAAGATATTATCTAGAAACAGTAGAACTCTGTTTCCTTCTTGCATATGGTTTTGATGAAAGATTATATCTTCTGGTTGCAACATTCTCTTTTACTTGAGTTGCTTTTTCATCAATTTTGATATCTAATTTTTCTAAGGTTTCAGATAACTCTTTACTAATTATAGTATCTTCTACTATAGAGGTTTGTTTTGTTTTTTTAACAAATGATTTTGATGAAAGATTATACGTTCTAGTTGCAATACTTTCTTTTACTGGAGTTATTTTTTCATCAATTTCAATATTTGCTTTCTTCAGAGTTTCGATAGATTCTATGTTAATTGGTAATGATTTTTTATCTTTTTTATCTTTTTCCAAAATTTTTTTCACAAACTTTTCAAAACTATTTATTTCATTGTTATTTTTAATATCATTAAATTCAACATTAGAAATAGTTAGATATGTTATATTCTTACTATTACAGTATTCCTTTAAAATCTCATCTCTTTTAATTGTTGAAGCATCTTTTAATTTCTCTTCTGTATCAATAAAATGAGATGGCCCATCTACTTCAATAATATATTCTTTGTTTTTATAATTAATATAGAAATCGGATTTATGTTTATAAAATAGTCCGTCAATATAATATTTGATAGTTTCTTCTCCTGAAGATGATTCAACATTGAATTTTTTTAATAGAAATTCTTTAATGTCAACCTCTAGCGTCGATGCTATTTCATCATAATTGTAATCATCAATCTTTTTTAAAAACTCGCTGTTGATCTCAATATCAAAATTTCTGATATTTTTTAAATAAAACAAATTAATACTTATTTCACTTTTATTTTGGTTTACAGAATTTACTTCTATGTTTGTTAGTTTTTCGATTAATTCATTGATTATATTTTTGATATTTTTAGATATTTCTTCATCTTTATGACCAACAACAAATATATTTACTAAAGCATTAAGTGTATTGGATATACTTTGTGAGTTGTTATTATCATCAGCAAAAACTTTTTCAATAGCTCCAAACAATATTCCATCATTTATATTTTTATTAAATTCCTCTTTTGTATAACCAAACTTAGCTAAAGCATTAAGTGTATTGGATATTTCTTGTGGTTTACTGCTATTAGCAAAAACTCTTCCAGCAGCTTCAAGCAGTTCATTATTTATACTTTTATTAAATTCCTCTTTTGTATAACTAAACTTAGCTAGAGCATTAAGTGTATTGGATATTTCTTGTGGTTTACTGCTATTAGCAAAAACTTTTCCAGCAGCTTCGAGTAGTTCATTATTTATACTTTCATTAAATTCATCTTTTGTATAACCAAATTTAGCTAAAGCATTAAGTGTATTGGATATACTTTGTGAGTTGTTACCAATAAAAACTTTTTCAATAGCTCCAAACAATATTCCATCATTTATATTTTTATTCAATTCATCTTTTGTATAACCAAACTTAGCTAAAGCATTTAATATAATTGATATGCTTTGTGAGCTGCTATTTTTACTAGTAAAAACTTTTTCAATAACTCCAAACAATATTCCATCATTTATATTTTTATTCAATTCATCTTTTGTATAACCAAACTTAGCTAAAGCATTAAGTGTATTAGATATTTCTTGCAGTTTGCTATTCTTATCAGTAGAAACTTTTTC
>CAKVBE010000085.1 GCA_934725005.1 uncultured Rickettsiales bacterium
ATCTTTCTCAGAAATGCAAACCATATCTGGTCATACGGGTTCGGCTTATAGCTCTGGTTTATACATCGATTTTGATGCCTCTAGCTCCTCTTCAACCTATCAAAATGGTGCCAAAGTCCAAGGAAATAATGTAAGATTAAGATACTTTGTTGTAGTTGCTGATGGTGGAATAAATCAATCGCAAATAGATTGGTCTACATGGGCTACAAGTATAAATGGAAAAGCTAATATAAATTTAGATAATCTTTCAGTAGATGGTAAAGAAATTATTTGTACCACAAAGGCACCAGATTATAATAATAAAGTTTGCATAGCAGTAAATGTAGAGTACACAGCTAGCTTAAATGGTTACATATTTGCACAAGGAACAACAGCTTCAAATGTTGCTTATTGTCTAAAAATTAATAATTTTGACTTCCAATGGACTAATAACGCTCTCCTAAATGCAAACTCTTTCGTCTTAATGCCAATTGCAAAAGGAGATACTTATAAAGTTTATTCAAGCAGCGGAGGTATTAACAACTACATTGGTTATTTTATACCAACAAAACAAATTTAAGGAGAGTATATGATTTATGTTAAAAAAGAAGATAATGAAATTAAGGCTTTTGCAGAACAAAAAGAAAATACAATTGCCATAACAGAAGAACAATGGATTAATTCTGGTTATGGTATGTACTGTAATATTATAGATAATCAATTTATTATAACAGAAGCACCACAATCCTCTCTTGAACAACTAAAACAGGAGAAAATAAAAGAATTAAAAAATAATTGTCAAAATTATATTTGTTCAGTTTATCCGATATTCAAGCAAGTTAATATAATTAATAAATTGTCAGAATATACAAATAAAGAGAAAAAGACAATGAATGAATTCATTGAAAAACAGCGAACAATATGTAATAAAAAAGAAGATGAGATTAATGATACTAATTCTAAAGAAGAATTAGACAATGTTAATACTAACTTTGAGGCTGTAGAGAATAATAAATAATAATGCTCTAAACGTAAACTAATTACTAACAATGGAAATATTATTGATTCCATAAAGAGTCTACTTCCCAACTAGGAAAAATGAATTAAAAAAGTAAAAAGAAGCATAAATAAAAAACGTACAAATAATTTTAATTTAATAACAATAAATAGGAAAAAAAATGATAAAAGAAATTATAAATTTTATTACCAGTCACTATGATGAAATATTGGCAATAATTGGTGGCATTGTATCAGTAGCAACTTTAATAGTAAAACTCACACCAACTACAAAAGATGATGAAATACTTGATAAAATTGTGAATTTTTTGGCCAAATTTAGTTTAGTAAATACAAAGAAAGAGCAAAAAATTATTAATGACAATAGAAAATAGAATATATAATTTTATATGCAAATCAGAATATTTGTTATCTGTTTAATAATTATTTTTGTCGCAGCTTTTTATCTAGGTAAAAATATGGAGCAAAATAAAAAATTAAGACATATAATAAAGTCAAAAGAAAAGTACAAGAAAAATAGTATAAATACTAAACAAGAGTTAATAAAAAGACTTAAGAAAAATGAATTTTAGAATTATATTTTTATTACAAATATTTTTGACTTCTTGCGTTTATTACAATGCCTGTCCAGATTTAATTAATTATTCACAAGAAGAACAGAGAGAATTACTAAATTATTTAGAAAATAATGATAATAAGATAGTGGAAAAGTTTTTAATAGATTATTATAATCTTAGAAAAAATGTAAAAATTTGTGAAAATGTTTAAATAGACTAATAATTAGGAATAATTAAAAATTGTTTTTCTCAAGAAGAACATAGTTAATAACACAAAAACTTTTTCACTATAAAAAGTTTCAATTTGCCACAAATTTGTCACAAAAGCAGCTGATCTTTTTGTCACATTTAGAAATTAAAAACCTGTGAACCATTGATTTTATTGATTTAATGGATGGTGGACACTGAGGGATTCGAACCCTCGACCCACTGATTAAGAGTCAGTTGCTCTACCAACTGAGCTAAGCATCCTCATGTTTGAAATTATAAAATATGATTTTATTTTTTCAAGAGGATAAATAAAGTTTTTATGTTAAATTATTTGTTTTTATGCGACCAGAAATACTAAATTACCTGTTTTCGCCTTTATCAATAATAAAAGGAGTTGGTGAAAAAAAAATTTCAGATTATACTAGATTATTAGTGAATAGTACCAAAAGTTTATACGAAGAAAAAAAGCCAAAAATAATTGACTTATTATTTTATTTACCTGAAAAAATTCTTGAAAGAAAATTTATAGATAATTTATTTAATGTTGAGCCTGGAACACTTGTTGTAGCCAAAATAAAAGTTTTAAATCATAATGAACCAACAAAAAAGAATTTTCCATACCAGATTAATTGTATACTTGGAACACAGATAATAAATATTGTTTACTATAAATACTATGAACAATATCTAAAAAATAAATTTATTGAAGGAAGAGAATTAGTTATTAGTGGAAAATTTGAAAAATATATGGATCAATATCAAATTGTACACCCTGATTATATAACTAATAATATAAATGATATACAAAAATTTGAACCAATATATTCGTTGACTTATAATATATATAACAAAAATATTATAGATAATATAAATATTATTCTGAGAAATACACCAGAGTTACCAGAGTGGCTAGATAAAGAAATATTATTAAAACATAATTGGAAAAGCTGGAAAGAATCGTTAATTAAGTTACATAATCCTGATTTGAATTATGATCTTAAAGATAACAGATATATAAAAAGATTAGCATTTGATGAATTATTGGCCGAAAGATTAGCTTTAACGCTCATAAAAAATAAAATAATAAAAAATTCACAGAAAAGTAAACTAGAAAATAGCTCAAGAAAGTTAAAAAGCTATTTTTTAGAAAATAAATTAAGTTTTACGTTAACAAGTGATCAACTAAAAGTTATAAGAGAAATTGAAAGTGATACATTTTCTACAAAAGTTATGCAAAGATTATTACAGGGTGATGTTGGAAGTGGAAAAACAATAGTAGCTTTTTTATCAATGCTAAATTATATAGAAAACAAGAAACAATGTGTACTCATGGTTCCAACATCAATATTAGCAATGCAACATTTTGATTATATAAGTAAAATTTGTAGTAATGAAAATATAACAGTTGAAGTTTTGACTGGAAAAATAAAAGGTAAAAAAAGAGAAAATATTTTAGAAAGATTAAAAAATGGCGAAATAGATATATTAATTGGCACACATGCTTTACTTGAAGAAAATGTTGAATTCAAAAATTTAGGATTTGTTGTAATAGATGAACAACACAGATTTGGTGTCGAACAAAGATTAAAATTAATTAAAAAAGCAGATAATATTGATATATTGAGTATGACAGCAACTCCAATACCAAGAACATTAGCTCTGACAATTTTTTCAAATATGGATATATCAATTATAAAAGAGAAACCAAAAAATAGAAAAGAAATAATTACAACAATAATGTCTACAAAAAAATATAATGATTTAATTGATAGTGTAAAAAATAAAATAGAAAATGGAGAAAAGATATATTGGATTTGCCCATTAGTTGAAGAAACAGAAAATATGGATTTATCAAATGTTGAAAAAAAGTATACAGAATTTTGTCAAATATTTGGAAATGAAACAGTATCTTTCATACATGGAAAAATGAAGGAAAAAGAAAAAGATGAAGTTATGGAAGAATTTTCTGATACAAATTCAAGTAAAAAAATATTAATCGCAACAACAGTTATAGAAGTTGGAATAGATGTTAAAGATGCAACAGTAATTATTATAGAGCATCCAGAAAGATTTGGTCTTTCACAATTACACCAGTTAAGAGGAAGAGTAGGGCGTGGAGATAAACAGTCATATTGCATACTTTTATACGATAGCAGTAAAATTTCAAAAACAACAGTTAGAAGAATGCAGATTATGAAAAATACTAATGATGGATTTATAATAGCTGAGGAGGATTTAAAGATTAGAGGAATAGGTGATATTGTTGGATTAAAACAAAGTGGTATAAAAGATTATAAAATTGCAGATTTAGACAGAGACTTTGACTTATTACAAGAAGCATCAATATTAGCAGAAAATATAGTGAATGAGGGTAAAGCAAGAAATTATGTAATGTTATTATATTTATTCAATTATATGGATTATTTGAGAAGTGAATTGATGAATTAGATATAAGTAATATTTATAGATTCACGTTATATACGATTGAGTTTTAATTAAATATTAAACTCGAAATAACAACATTATATTTACTGTAGTTCTTCAATAATATTTCGAATATTTTTCTTAATTATCTGTGTTTTTAATTTTAACAAGTTACCTATTTTAATAAAAAGTCTATTGAATATTAAAACACTATATTTACTTTTTCAGCGCATAGATGTATAAAATTGATGTTTTTTTATGTTTAATTTAAATTCCATATTTAATCCAAATTATCCAAATTTGTTAGCTTGCGTAATCGTAAGCTTTTTATCCACTTTTTTGTTAATATTTTGCATAGATGAAAGATACAAAAAAACTAAAAAATTATTGTTTGCATTGGCTTCCATGTTTTACTTATTAGAAGGGATATCAATGGCGACAGTTATGTCGACAATCAATTATCAATTTTTGGTTAATTTGCTAGACCCTACAAATTTTGCTGTAGTATTTAAGACAAAAATATTCATGAAATATATTATAATTGGTACATCCGCATTTATTCTAATAGCTGTTACTATGTGTCTTATTTGTAAAAAATTCAAAATAAAAAATAAAAAAGTAAGACATTTGATTATCCTTATATGTTTGACGTTTTTAGTAACGCCATTTAGTTCTACTTTTAGGTTTGCTAGGACATTATACAATTTAATGTATGACCCAAATTACAGAATGAATTATAAAGAAGCATTTAAGGATATAACTGGGTATGATTTTGTTGATAAAGATGATTTAATTGTATCCTTGTCAAATAAACCTAAAAATCTGGTATTTATAAT
>CAKVBE010000086.1 GCA_934725005.1 uncultured Rickettsiales bacterium
GAGTTATATTGACACCTGTGCCACCCTGAAATTTTTCCTCAAGACTCAATATGCTTTCTTCAGCTATTGTAATACTTGGATTATAGGAATGATATATACCATCCTTTTCAATAACACCAACAGTCAATTCAATCCAATGTGTAGTTGGTATATAACGAATAATGTTATCTTTAACAGATATATTATCTGTCTCAATAAATCCTTCTAACAAAAAAGGCTGTTCTGTATTGCTTGGCATTTCAACAATACTTTTTTGATTTTTGAATGTATTAACTGGTATATATGATGCTTTATTCTTTAATAAATCAATATAAGTCTTTAAATCATCAACTTCAAACACCCTTACAGCTCCAGCCGAAGAACCATCTCTTGCTGGTTTTATGATAAAATTTGTAGAATTTAATTTTTTTGTAACATCTTTCCAAAAATCAATAAAGTCTTCATCGCTATATTTTAAAAAATCATTTAAATAAAACTGTATTTTTGGTGCAGTAATCAATACATCATCTTTTAAACTATCTATCAAAATACCGGTCTTGTACTTATCCATACCAAGTCTTGATGCTTCAGAATTCGAACCATTATATTTTAATCCATATTCATCAAGCATATTTTGTATTGTCCCATCTTCACCTTTTCCACCATGAAGTCCTAGAAATACAAACGCATCTTGATTTTTACAAATTTTCATAAAATCCTTAAATGAGTATTTTATTGGTTTCTCAATAATCTTATTTTGTATATTAAGTCTTTTACAAATATCTGGTAAAATTTCATAAATCCTTTTAGTTATTTCTTCAGAGTTCATACAGTTCTCAAAAATTTCTTCAACTGTATGATTTAAACAATACATATAAGGTAAATACCAAACATTAAATTCTTTATCGAGTAAATAAGGTGTTGCTGTATATTTTTTAGACTTTTGTAATTTAAGCCATACATTACTTCCACTCATTAAAGACACTTCTCTTTCAGCATTATCACCACCAAGCAAAACATTAACTTGTTTCTTGTTGTCACTAAAATCAATAATTTTAGGAAGTTTTATATTTTGTCTTTTGCATGCAGACTTTAAAACATGTTGTATAAGGTCAGAATGTGTCATTCCACACATAGTTGACTGTTGAAATACAAAACTATTTTGTTCCATACCAGAAGATATATTTATATCAGAAAACCAAATTCTTCCATCATCTAAAAGCCATCCATCAATCCTAACAATATCATTAAATTTAAAAAGCTCAAAAATATCTTCAGAACATTGCCTTATTTGATTTATTTCATCATTTGTAAATCGTGCCGGTGTGTGATACCTTGTCTGTTCTGTTGGTAAATATTTTCTTCTATAATCAAAAATTTGGTAGTTTTCATACTTCATTTCAATTTCAGATGGGATTAAGGCAACTGGTTTTCCATTATCAATATTTTGAAGAATTATTGTTGTAAATTCTCTGCCCTTACAAAATGGTTCAATAACAACTGGTTGTAAATTATCAGAAAACAACTTTTCTGTTTTTTCTATAGCTTCTAAATAAGAATATACGCAATATACACCTATTGATGAGCCACCATTGGCTGGCTTTACAACAGCTTTTTTTAATTTATTTAATTCAAAAAATCTTTTTATAATATTTTTATTGTTTTCACAATTTTCTTCAAAAGATAAAGATGGAAAACAAAAGAATCCATTTTCCCTAAGGATCTTAGTTGCAATTATTTTATTAAATCCGTTTTTACAAGCAACACTTGAGCTACCAATAAATGGTATATTGTTTTCTTCCAACATTTCTTGTAATTGTCCATCTTCTCCAAACTCACCATGAATTAATGGAAATACTATACTTACTTTTTCCAATTCATTTATAAAATTATCATTTGATAGTTTAATTCCATTATTTTGTAATTTAAAATCAAAATCAGAAGGTGTATTGGAATATAATTGTCCTCTATCTATCTTATAAAATATACCATCTTGATTCATATAAAAAACTTTTATATCAATATCATCAAAATCAAGATGATCAGCAACAGATCTTGTTGAATTGAGAGAAATACCTCTTTCCTTAGAAGGCCCACCACATATTAGTGCAACAGTAAATTTTTCTACATTATTCCTATTTGTAGAATAATTATTTGTATTTTTGTTTAACTCTTTTTCAACAGTACTCGTTATAAAATCCCTAATACTAACATTTTTTTTAAGGGCGTACTCCTTGATTTTCTTCTGTAACTCATCAGAAATTTCAATATTTAACCTAGTCAACTTGTTCATATAAATTAAAAATGATAAAATGATAATATAAATATATTTTCAATATAGAAAAAGTCAATACATAATATGCAATGGGACTAGCAGTCCATATGTAATACTAGTTTAAAAAAATTGAATCACTGTTGATTATATGTTATGAAAGAACAATCATTACACTCAGATAAGAATAATATTGAACATATCTTTACATATAAACTGCTAGTAAATGAAATTATTGCTCATAATCATCTTTTTATTCTTTATATACATAAAGAATAACCCATAATTTACAACTGGTATTTGTAATTCACAAAATATTTTCAATCTATTTTGATAATCTTGCTTATCTATCATACACCCACCACACATAATGATTAATTTATAATTTTTATTTTTTATCTCTTCTATAGATGAAAATACGTTACCAAAATTAAATGAAATATTTAAATCTTTAGTTGTGTACTTTTTTAACAAGTTAGGTATCTGTACAGTTGCAATATCATTGCATTTTCTATCATGTTTGCACGCCTCAACAATCAATACATTATCATGATTATCAAGTTTTTCAATAACAGAAAGATTCTGTATCATATTCTTTACTTCACCATTAGACATAAAATTAGCCATTATTATAGAAAATGTTGTAAATTTTATATCAGATGGAATATAATCAAGAATTTTTCCTATAGCTTGACTATCGGTTATTATTAGTGACAATCCATTTTTACTGTTCTTTAAATTATTAATAACGTTAGAAAAATCATTACAGTCAAAATTTTTCAAATCAGGTCTATACAACACCGGCATACCAAAACTACTTAATAGCCTTTCTATAACCATACTCTGCGGTCTTAATAATCTCAATTGTGGACTTTCTTCATCTAAAGGGATTACAAGTAAGACATAAGAGTTTTTTACATTTATATTTAACAATAAATCACTTTTTTCTTTTTTAATTTTTATGTTATCAACTATAAAATTAGTGATTTTCAGTTGATTATCAAAATTATTTGCATCTATAGACAATACATTACAACCATTTTTGATACTAGTTCCCTCTTCAGAATTTGAGTTATTAATAAACAAAATTTGTTTATTTTTTGAGTTTATATAATCTAATAGTTCTTTTGCAAAACTGCCAAGACTAAAATCACCATTTCTTACAACAAATAAAACTAGATTACTAATTTGTATAGCTTGTTTAGTTTTTTCTCTTTTTTTATCACCTAACAAACCAATTTCATCAACACCAGCTGTATCAATTAATTTTACAATTCCGAGACCATGTATTTCCATTAATGTATTTACATTATCTGCGGTTGTACCAGCTTTTGAATCAACAATAGCTTTGTTTTTTTGTCCTGATATTAAATTGAATAATGTTGACTTACCAGTATTTGTTAATCCAACTATACTAATTACAATTTTATCTTTATATTGTGACATCCTTATTATTTTTTTGTTTATAAAATAAACTACTTCCTCTTTCATTAAATGCAGGAACCATATTAGCTAATTCTATTTTTTTACAAACTTGTGCTAATATATGATCATATCCGTCATCAACATTAGGTTTATTTTGATATAAAAAATAATTCTGTTTATTTTCATTTGGTGTTATTGATGGCATTATGACATTTGCGCCAGCTTTTAGAGCCATAATTCTACCATCTTTATTTATAACATCTAACGCAGTAGCTGTAGCTATATTAACAGTTGGCCTAAGTATTCTCAAAATTGATATAAAATTCAGTGTCTTATTTAAAATATTATTTTTATTTTCTTCCCACCATATAATATTTTCTTTTGTGCCAAGCGGTGTCTCAGTATGCATTACATATGGACCAAGACCAAACATATCAAAATTATTATTCACAAAAAATTTTAAATCTTCATAGATTATATCATCAGTTTGATTAGGAATACCTATCATATTACCCGTACCAACTTGATAACCTATTTTTTGCATATCAAACAGACATTGTTTTCTTTTTTCAAAACTATGTGTATCAGGATGTATATTTGAATAAAAATTTTTATCAGAGCTCTCAATTCTAAGAAGATAACGCTCGACACCTAAATCATGTAGTTCATTATAAAAGTCGTAATCAAATTCACCACTAGATACCGTTATAGCAATATTTTTATACTTTGATTTTATTGTTCTCACTATTATTTTTAAATAGCTTTTAAAATCCTTAGTATCAAGCTCTCCAGATTGTAAAACAACAGATCTAATTCTGTTGTTCCATATAAAATCAACACACGACATTATACTATCAATGTTCATTCTATATCTCTTCACATTAGCATTTTCTGATCTAATACCACAATAGAAGCAATTTTTTTGACAAATATTAGAAAATTCAATCAGACCTCTTAAATAAACTTTATTACCAACCGTTGAATCTCTAATACTTACTGCTTTTGTCCATAAATTTTGTTGTTCCTCATTCTTTGAATTCAAGAGCTTTATAATCAGATTTTTATCATTTATATCAACCATATCAAAACCTAAAATCCCTATCACCTTGTTTTATTCTATCAAGATAATTAATTAACAATTTTCTAGTATTTTCATTCGGAATACTTGGTATTTCTATCTTGATTTTTTCTTCACCAATTTTTTTTGTTTCTTGTGAAGCGTAATCTTCCAGATACTCCTGCAACGTCAATAAAGCATTTGGATGACAACAGTTTTGTATCTGTTTTCTTTTACACAAC
>CAKVBE010000087.1 GCA_934725005.1 uncultured Rickettsiales bacterium
CAAAAATTGACACAGTTTGGAAAACCATTATATGAAGTAGCTAATTACAAACACATTACAATAATGGATAAAAAGTAGGTATGTAATTATTTACCCCTTACTGTAAATTTCAACTTAAAGTATAACACTTATTATTACAGTCTTATACGAAGTGCTGGATCTCCGAACCCAGCACTTAATGTTCTCAAATGATAATGAAATAACCAACTTAAAAATAATAAAACAGATCCTGGTAATACTGAGTGTTGAGTTCAAAAACTCAACACTCAGTATTTACGGAGTCAAAATATTATTATCTGATGTTCGGCATCTAATATTCAATTTTGACAAATTAAATTTAGGTTAAATGCGATACATAAACTATGTTAGTAAATGACTACTATTGTAATAAATTCTTTATATAATTCCTAGCTTTCTGTATACCATATAAATCGATACTATGATCCAATCCGATGGAAGTTTCAGTTATAAATTTTATATCAACAGCTCTCAATAATTTCTCAGTAAAATAGAAATAATCATAAGGAATAACCTTATCATCAGTGCCATGTACAAGCAATATATTCTGTCTTGTTTTTAACTCAGCCTTCAAATTTTCTAATCTGTCAGCTAACATTCCAGAAAAACCTATTACGGCAAGTAACTTATTTTCATTTCTTAAAGAAGCATACAATGACATCATTGTCCCTTGTGAAAAACCGATCAGTAAAACGTCTTCATAGTTTATATTAAGTCTTTTTACCTGTTCATCTATAAATTCATTTATTACTTTATAATTTTTCCTAATTTCACCATATATGTAATCTATATCCATACTCTTTAGAGAAAACCATTGACGCCCATCACCAATATCACATTTATATGGTGCGTTAACAGAGATAAAACAAGCATCTGGTAAAATATCTACAAAACTATTTCTTAATCCAAATAAATCATACATATCTGAGCCATAGCCATGCAAAAAGATTACTAATCTTTTTGCATCTTTTCCGTTAAATGGTTTTTCTTCGATATATTCTAATACACTATTCATAACTAGTTGTTATTATCAACTTTTTCATTAATATTATTGTCTTTGTTAGCAGGATATCGTTCTACATTTTCTGTAGAGACTTCACTGCCTTCTGTATCACTATCTTTAAATTCAAAATTATCTAGCTCAGAATCAGAACCATGTAAAATTTCAGTATATTCTGTCCCTTCTTCACTATCTTCTTCATTCGAAACATCGTAATTTTCTGGAATTTTTTCATTATTAGAGTTTTGACTAATTATATCGTTTCTTGAAACTTTCTTGTCTAAAACTTTTTCAATCTTATTCCTCAAGCTTTTAAAATTCATTTTTTCGCCTCTAGATATTTTCGTATCAGAAATCCTATCTGTTATTGCACTTTCATAGTCATCACCAAAAATATCTTCAAGTCCTTTTTCTATATTGTCCTTATGTAGATTCTCGGTTTCTTTAATTTTTTGCTCTTGAACTTTGGCATCTTTCATACCATAATGAGCTGAAACTAAATTTAGTACAGGAAGCATCCACAACTTTTGTAAATTTTTGTGGTTATATCTTGTGTTCTTAATAGCTTCAATTTCTTCATTCATTTTAGAACTTTCAGAATCAATTATTTTATTGGCTTCAAGAATATTAATATCATTTGCTAAGTTCCTATCGATTTTATCTATTTCAGATATTCTATCATTTTTCTCAAAATCCTCTATAAGTTTTCTAGCAACAAATTTGTCATCTTTACCTTCAAATTCTTTGTTATTATTAACAAACTCGTTCCATTTATTTTTATATTTTGACTTAAATCTACCTATTCTATCATTCATATCTCTATCAGCAGATTTATAATATCTATCTATAAAATCCTTATTACCACTAAAACCAAACTTATTCGTATTTTTACCAAGTGTATCTTTAGCTAATTTTTTAGCACCATAAGAAATTTCCTTTGGAAGCTTTGTAATATTATCTTGGTAAATATCATTCTTTATAAAGTCTTTGAATGAATGTTTAGTTATATGGTCACCATCTATTAATAATTTATTATCAATAAATTCCTGCATTTTAGATACCTTAGAATAAATATCTTTTTTATCCTCCATTTTTTTAATTTTATCACTTAATTTTTTCTTTACATCATCATCTTTTGCTTTATATAGATTATCCTTTAATAAATCTAATCTACGTTCATGCATTTCATCGGCCTTGTTCCCAATAATACCAAGTCCATGGCCAATTTTTGCAAAAGGTCTGCCAAAAATGCCATTAGTATTTCTTGAGACATGTCCACTAATTTCATTAGACAAACCAGAAGCATAATTTTTAGTAGTATTAAACATCTTTGCAGAGTCGCCTCTTCCATCTAGACCATTAGTCTTACCAAATAATGCTTCAGAAATTGCTTTTACATATGATAATAAATCATTACCAAGTTTAAATAGTATAAATATTAACAATAGATCAACCAACATTGTTATAGCCGGATAATCATTTAAGCTGAAGTTTCCTTTTATAACACTCTTAATTAAGTTAAATCCTTGTGTAATTGTATCTTCAGCAGCCACAAATGCCAAACCAGGCTTATTTATAATACAAAATAAACCAACTGTACCTTCACATTTCATTGTAGGATACCTACCCTCAGTATTGTGATTGTAAAAAGTCATATCTCTAAGAATTAATGTATCTAATACATTAATGAATATTGTAACAGCTATAGCTAAGACAACTGGTTGGAATACACAACTTAATATTTTACTTATCCATTTATCGAATACACCTTTTGTCTTTTTAAATAAAGACATTGGTAATATTATCGGTGATAAAAATATCATTAATGATAAAGTAAAGAATGATATAATAAACGTAAATACAACCTCAATCATTAAATTAAATATTGTAAACAAAAAAGTTAAAACAACTGATAATATAAATGCTCCAATTGTACTAAAAAATGTTAAAAACAACGGTATCAACAATATATTTGCTATATTTAATCCTGGAGCAAAACCAAGGTATCTAACTATTCTACAATCAATAGCATCAAACATAGCCAAATAACTTTTTGAATCTTCGTACTCGGAAACATCAAAATAACAACCATCATAACTATTATTCCAAATTGATCTTACATCATCAGTTGAAACACTATATGTACCATCATCCTTAATCAATGCAAGTTTATAAGTATTAGCGCTATATTTTTTATTTAATTTACTTATAAAGTAAGTTAACTCGGATATTTCCTGATTATTTGAAATAGAAATAGAAGTGGCTTTGCCTGAGTTTTCAACACTCTCATTTAAAACAAGCTCACCAAGAATATTATACTTGTAATTAAAATTAATAAGCCCAACATTGGTCCCACTCAAAGTATTATTTGTCTTCTCAATGCCAAGATTAACAGCTTTTTTTAAGATTTGATTATGATCATTTGTAATAACATTCATAAAGATTCTATTAGCAAACTCATAAGTATCTGAAGCAAATCCTAGTAATTTATTAGCTAGTCCATCTCTCCAACCACTGTTTAAAGCAAGCCATATAACTATAACAAACTTCAAAACATTAGGCATTATAGTCTTTATAAAGTCTTTATTTGCATAATCCCTGAATTTTTTATGATCCATCAATATTACTCTATAACCCCACAGAATCAAGGTTATTGTCATAGCAATTATTATTATATTCCTAATATTTTTTTGAACCTTTAGAAAAGGATTCATTTCAACAGGTAATTCATACCCTTTCACAAAATAATACTTTTCTTCAATAAAATTATCATCACCTATACTTTTTTTATAATCCACAGTCTGCTTTGTGTCACTACCACAGTAACCATCACTATTTAATGTGTATCCAGTTTTACAAGAAGAATATCCAGCAACACCATTAACTAAGTTTTTTAAACTTTCATAAACACATTCAACAACAGTAGCTGATAATTGTCTTGTTGAAGAAGACTCAAAACCCATATTAAAATAATTTCTTGAGTTTACACTTTTGCCGTTACACGACATATCAATAAATGCAGCTACTTTATCATATGTTACATCAATAACATCTTCCTTTTCAACCTTAACACAATGCGCTTTATACTGACAGAAATTTTTTATTCTTCCATACGCCGCTGTATTAGTCAATGTATTATTGTTGTTATGATACATTTTACCATAATCATTTCTATAAAAATTGTTTCCAACATTCTCCTTTAATTTATCAAACGCATATTTTTTATGTTCTATTTCAGTACCAGAATCTTCAATAATCGAACATGTATTCTTTGTAAAAATTCCTTTTTGACAAACTGACTCATCTAAATTTGAAGAGACCTTATATTTATAGTTACTTACATCATAAACATCTTCACCATCTTCGACATATTGATTTGTATAATCTGCTTCACAATAACTAGCCTTATAATTTAAACCAGCATTCAATTTAAAATCATAAGGACAAAAATTATTGGAAAATACGCAAGCATATTGATTTCCTAATTGTTTTACAACAAGCAATTCAGCCTTTTTGTCATCATCGCCATAATCAACATTACAGTAACCGTCAACATCATCAACACCATTAATTATAGTTGATAATATAGATGTTCTTCCAGCTTGATCTGTCTCATATGTTGCTTTACAAAATTTATTCGTATGTTTTGCTACACTCTCAACACATACATGATTTTTACTTCTATTAAAACAATTTTCATAAGCTTCATTAAATTTATCTTTACAAATTTGATCATATGTTGATATATCTTCACCTTTTACAATATAAAACTTCTCGGAAGTTTCCCCATTAACCGTAAAATTTTCAAATTTACTTCTATCTCCTTCCAAAATGTCATCTTCTCTCAAAACACAACCAAATCCGCTATATGTAAACCTCTCGCAGGCGTAATTAGCTTTTTCATTACCACGCATATAGTATCTATGTGC
>CAKVBE010000088.1 GCA_934725005.1 uncultured Rickettsiales bacterium
CTTTGATTTCTATTATCACTTTAACGTGTTTCTTGCGTACTGTAAGCACTTTGGCTAAGAAATGCTAATAGAATTATTTTTTATAAATTGTTGTAGTTCAGAATCAGAAAATCTAACTTTTCCACCCAATTTTATATATGGGATTTCCTTTTTATGCACCCAACGATAAATAGTAGAGACGGATATTTTTAATATTTGTGATACTTCATTTATGGTTAATAACATTTTGCTTTCCTTTCGTAATTTTTTGTTACCTGTTTTGCAATTTCCGAAAGGCTTGTTAAATAAAGTATAGAGGCAATTTTTCATTACAAATTACAAAATTGCATTTGTTTTTTCAGTTTTTTAGGACTCTTTATTTTAGATAAATCTTACTTAATTAAAAAAAAATTTGTAATATTGTAATAATGCAATTTTTATCCAGAAATCTTAATTTACAAGCCTTTTAGAATTGCAAAATTATTGCATTATATCAAATCTTGCGAACCTTCCGATTCTTCCATTCGTTCAAGCTCATAGTACACATCGGTCAAAAATTCATCATCACTAACATCAATGACAATGGCTCGCTTTGAAGTTTCGCCAAAATTGGTAGAATGCCCAATTTTAAATCCTTTATTTTTTGCCTGATGTTGTATGTCTCTTATATCAGGAATTAAAACTCCAGAATCTTCACTCTGCCTATATTGCTTTTTGAATTGAGTGTATACTCCCTTTAAGTGTATGCAAATTGTTCTATCTGCCGGTTTAAGAACATAATCAACCCCATGTTTAATTGTTCTATTTTTTGCAAGCATATAGAATATTTGCATAAATTTTTCAAAACAATCTTCAGTATGAATCATATCTTGATGAGATTTGACATAGTTTTCTAAATTTTGGTTTAAAGTAAGCATTTCATTGCTTTTTGAATATTCATTATCAAAACCTGCTATTTGGTAAAGATAATCCATACCCAATATTGCGATAGCCAAGTTATTTATACAACGCAAATCTAAATTTGAATTTAATTTTTGAATAACACTAATTCTTGAATCGATTGCCTTAAATATTTCTTCTTTATTTTGAAAAGCCTTCAAAACTTCCGGTAAAATACATGATAAATAATTTTCTCTAATAAAATTAATTTTGCTGGCTTCTTTTGGATTGAAATTATCTTTATAGAATTCTGTATAAACAAGCCTTGTGGCTGTTTGTGGATTTCGATGAGCTCTGTCGTTGCTTGCAAAATTCAATGTAGCATTAACCGCTCTTACATCTTGAGCTTGTCCATATGCTTTCATACGCTTTCTTGAATTTCTATCATAGACGGCTTTAACGGTTGTTTCAAAATTCTTTCGCATATAACCTTCAATTTCTGCATACAGTACCGGAATATTTTTGTAGTACTCCATATTATGCAATAAGTTCATTGCCGTATCGTTACCACTACTTAAAAATCTTGTATCAAATCCAAAAATATAGGCTATCGTTTGAAGTAAATTACTTTTACCACTTGCAGCTTCACCATACATAAAGTTAATTGGGAATCCCATTGTTTTATCATAAATAATATCTACAAAAGGACTCATGAGAGCTGTACCAAGAGCTAAAAATGCTTCAACTTTATTACCATAAGTTCTTAATGTATTAACAAATAATGTTTTTGCAATAAGGGAAGGTATTGTTTTAGATGTTGGAGCAAATTCTTGAATTAACTCAATACCTTTGTTTTGTTCTACAAATTCATTATATGTAATTTCTGGAATATATAATTTAGGAGCATGCATACCTCTATCAACATCCAAAGATATTGTATTCTTTGAATTAACAACAATTATATTTTTATCTTTATCTGTAGGTTTTAAAATATCGCCTGTTTCGAGATTCACAATTGCATTCTTATATAACCAATAGCTCTTTTTATCATGGTTAATTAAAGAAGGATTTTTATAGATATTTAATTCTTCATTGGCATTTTTCAATTCATTTAAAATAATATTTTTGAATTGTGCATCTTTGAGTGTATGAATATGAATACCACTTTCTTTTAAAATTTCGTGTAAATTATTAACGTCTAAAAGTTCTTTTTGGCTTAATATTTTAGGCATACTTACTTTATTACCAATATTAGTAACTATTTCTAATTTGTGTTCTTGTATATTTTCAAAATTCAATGTATTAAAGACAACTGTTCTTAAAATATTAATTGAAAAATTAGATTTTCTTGTATAAGTTAAAACTTGTTTTTCCGCATTATATTTGATTTCATAATAATTATTATTAAATCTGTAAATACCATTTTCTATATAATTTAATAGTTTTGCGTGTTCATCTTCTATTGCCACTGTTTTAGGAGTGTCTAAATTTAAATCAGTAAATTTCAAGTATATTTTTAGGACAGATTGAATAGAGAATTTTGCATTTGATTCAATAATATTACCCTTTATATTATGAGATTTTATATATTTATATAAGTCATTGAAATCATTAATATAAGTATCAATTCCATTTAATTTTGCCAAATTTAAATTATAAAAAGTTATAGGAATCGATTGTTCTACTTTATGAGTTGCTTTTTTACCAGCACTATCATTATCTAAACAAATTATTACTTTCTCAAATTTTTCTAAATAATCCAAATGTGGTTCTAAAGCTCTTGCAGTATTTGGTTCACCGTTGGTGTTTGTCAAAATTTGATATTCATTTTCTTTACCTATGTCTTTTAAATATTGATATACCGCATAACCATCTTTATAGCCAGCACAAATAAAGGCTTTTGTTGGCTTATCTGGATTGTTTATTTTAGATAGGCATTTATTTACATCACTTGCATATCTTTTTGTTTTTGCTAAAAATTTAAATTTACCTTTATGGTTTTCTGTCACCCTAAATTCTAGTCCAGTAATTGAATTATCTAAGGCGAACATTGGCAAAGAAAATATTTTATTGCTTTCAATAAAACCTATTTTGCATTCCTTTATAACGTCTTCACTCAAGCCTGTTACATCTATAACCAGATTTAACATATTTTTGTTTTTAAATAAATTGTTACTATATTGTTCTATACTTTGTTTGTCATATTTTATTTCACTTAATTTTTTGTAATTTATGAAATCTTGTTTTCTCGCATGTACAATTTCTTTTGCCAATCTTTTACCATGTGCATTATTAGGATGTACTCCACAGAAAAATCCTTTCCTTTCACTGAAATTCAAATTATCTTCATGTGTATCGCCACCCTCTTGATGACAGTAGGGGCATAGCCCCCTGTACTGCCCTACTCCAACTTTTTTAAGTGAATATCCTAAGAATTTTTCTACTTCATCAATGGTAAAACTGCTGTTTTGAAAATGTTTCATATTTGTCTCCTTTTTTTTTCTTGTGTTTTTTATTCAATCAAACCTTGCAAGGAATATAAATTTAAGTTATTCTTTAATTATTGCTAAGATTAAAGAAATTACACTACCTACTTTTAGGAATATAAACTATGAACAAAACAAAATACGAAAAACAACTCAAAAAAGCCTTTATCAAATGGTTTGAGGAAAAAGCAGAAAATATTTATGGTATTGGAGAAGAATCTCAAAAATGTTTGATTAAAAACTTAGGAATAGATGAAGCAGAATTTTTAAATAAGTATATTAAACCAATTACAGATTTAAATAACTTACAATTAATCCATTTCTTTAAGGCACTATCTTTTAATTTAGCGGAAAGATTTTCTCCATTACCATATGTTATAAAATACCAAATAAACCAAACAATGAACCCTGCTCCAAATGCTTTAGATTGGTTGTTAGTACATGTTAAATATATTGCCCTTTTTGATTTTGAAGATGATATTTCTTATGAGTGTAAAGTTCCTTACAAGCAATGTATATTTTGTGGTGCTATAGACAAATTTAAAACTCCAAAGGCAAAATTAAAAACTATAGGCAAAGATTTTATTGAATTTGATGAACGCAAGCATTTTTGTCACCATGAAGAATGCAAAACTCTAAGTGGTTCAAATCCGGAAGACCATGACCCACGTTGTCATTATGCGATATTTGCAAGAAAAAAGAAAACTTTAATAGATAGAATTAAAAAATCTAATTCAGCACAACGAGCAGTTGAGATTTTTATTGATTTTTGCGAAAAACAATTAAGAGAAAATTTAACCATTCAATATGCTATCAGAACCAAAGCAGAGTATGAATCCGGAGAATATGAATATGTCCAGCTAACAAATTTAGCTGACGGCATAAATTTTGAAGATTTATTTTTAGATGAAAATAAACTAATTGGTAAAGAGATTGAAAAATGCTCTAATAACAAATAGTATACAATTTACCTTAAAACAATAGTTTCATATAACCAAGGAATTAAAATTAAATTTATAATAACCCCAATAATTATAAATAAATTTTGTTCAAACTTATATGCTTCAACTGGTTTGTAGTATTTTGAAAGAGCCCATTTATTACCTTTTATTCCAAAAATAAAATTCGGTAATAATGGAATTGGAATTAAACATATCAAAAGTTTTATCCCAATTCCAAATGCTAATCCCCATAAAAAAGGAATCAAAAAAGCACCCCAATTAAACTTGTTTATTAATGCATTACTTTCAGAAAGATTGATTGCTACTACCTTTTTGGATAAATATTCTTTTTCCTTTATTAATTCAATTTTTCTTTTATTTATATTTTCTTCATTGAATAAATCGTCATATAAATATTTCTTAAAAAGATGAACCAATAAGCTAAAAATAAATATCAACCATAGTAACAGCAAAATAACAAGCATAAATTAATACCTCAATATTTGAATGCCATTATTAATGTTGTACAAATTTTGATTCATATATTAACGTCCTTTATAAATTTTCTAAAATTGGTTTTTGATACTTGCTTTGTAGAGTTGCATATTTAACCTTACCACCACATTTTTCTTT
>CAKVBE010000089.1 GCA_934725005.1 uncultured Rickettsiales bacterium
TCTCAAAGCCTTCCCTTCTCATTGTTTCAATCAAAACACCAAGTTGTAACTCACCTCTTCCACCTACTTCAAAGCTATCTTTTGCATCCATTTCTTTAACTTCAATAGCTACATTGCTTTCTGCTTCAGCTAACAATCTATCTCTCAATAATCTTGATGTTACTTTATCACCTTCTGTTCCAGCAAGAGGAGAATCGTTAACACTTATAACAATTGACATTGTTGGAGCATCAACTGGCGTAGATTTTATTGGTGTATTTATATTGATATCACAAATAGTATCAGATACATTCGCATCAGCCAAACCTGCTATAGCTATTATATCACCAGCTTCAGCTTCTTCTATTGGCACCTTTTTTATTCCCTTAAAAGCAAACAATTTTGTTAATTTTCCTCTTTCAACAACCCGACCATCTAAATTTATAGCTTTTATTGGCATATTTATTTTAGCTTTTCCAGAATATACCTTGCCTGTCAATATCCTGCCAACATATGGATTTGAATCTAATATCGTAGCTAACATACTAAACGGAGCATTTTCATCAACTTTAGGCTCTTTCACATAATTTAATATTAATTCAAACAACGGTGCTAAATCTTTATGCTCATCATTTAAATCTTTTACACACCATCCATCCCTACCAACAGCATATAAAACTGGAAAATCTAACTGTTCCTCATTTGCATCAAGATTTACAAATAGATCAAAGATTTCATCTAAAACCTCCTCTGGTCTTGCATCTCCTCTATCAATTTTATTTATCACAACTATCGGTTTTAAACCTAATGCTAATGCTTTTGATAAAACAAATTTTGTCTGTGGCATAGGTCCTTCTGCTGAATCAACAAGTAACACAACACCATCAACCATAGATAGAACACGTTCTACTTCGCCACCAAAATCAGCGTGTCCCGGAGTATCAACTATATTTATTTTTGTGTCTTTATACTGTATAGACGTACATTTTGCTAAAATTGTAATACCTCTTTCTTTCTCAAGATCGTTGCTATCCATAACTCTTTCTGCAACGTTTTCATTATCTCTGAATGTTCCACTCTGTCTTAACAATTGATCAACTAACGTTGTTTTTCCATGGTCAACGTGTGCTATTATAGCAATATTTCTAATATTCATAAATTTATTTACATCATTCTAAGAAATTAATGCAATAAATTGTAGCCTATTAAAATAAAAAAGCAATTCATTTTTGATCAAGTATTTACTGTTCTAGTCAATATTTTAAGTACTCCAAAATCCATACAAATGCTGTTACAATAAATTCATAATAACTGACAACAAATCTTATAAAGATAAAAGCAAATTCAATATGATTATCAAAATTAAAAAATAAATGTACACTAGTTTTTTGAACTAGTGTATTCAAACATACTAAAAATTAACGAGATTTTCCAATTGTAAAGCCTTCTTTGATCTTTTTCACGATTGTAGCTCTTTCAGATACCTGATGATTATCACACGTTTCGCTATCTTTGGAAATATTTTTGTTTTCATAAGTTTTAACCATTTCTCTAACATTTACATTTGTGCAAATTGGTTTTTGTTTGTTGTTTTCATTATCAGAACTTCCAACATTAAGATCAGTACAAGAACTTAATAGTTCCGATGCATTAACAATTTCTACAAGATACGTTTTAGCGGTTTCGAATTTGTACTCCAACATTATTGACCGCCTCAACGAAGTAGTTTCAATTTTTTGTGGTACAGTAACACATTCTTTTTCAATATCTTTAGATTCTATTTTTACTAATTTATCATCAGTCATAACTTCACCTGCTGACATTAGTTTTTCAATTTTTTTATCTGCCATTATCTTTTGAATTTCTTCATTTTGTATTAATTCTTTAACTTCTTTTTTTGATGTCAAGTTGTCGCTTTCTTTAGTAACTTTAGTTTTATATTTGTCTAGAGTTTTTTTATCATCGGTACTTTGCCTTCTGTCGATATAATCAGTATACAATTTTTGTAATGATTCAATTCTTTTAAACTTTCCAGCTTCGAATTCTTTTTCAAAAACATTTATAATTCTATCAGCATAACTTTCAATATTTAATTTATATTTCAAAAAGTCTAATATTGATTCTCTAACATAATATTTTATCTCATTACGGCAATGTTTGATCTCATATAAGACGGCCAATAGTGGTAATACAAGCTTTTTTCTTTCATCTTCATTAATTTTCTCTTCAAATAACCTATTTAAATACTCCATTAAAAAATTCTCTAAAGTTTTAGCATTTTCAGAATAGTCATTCTTATAAGTGTAAGTAATCGTATCACTTGACGTACCACGTTTATCAAAAATACCAGCGAGCTCAGCAACTAGTAAAAAAAAGTCGGTTACGGGTCCTTTTCTACTTGCAAAAACTAAACTCGTTTCTAGTCTTGGATAATATTTTTCATCTATGAAAAACTCATCAATTTTAAACGAAAAATCTTTATAACATCTACCCATACAATTATATAAACTTTCTGTTACCTCAAATTTACCAGAATCATAAGATAAACAGCTACTAATACGGTCACCATTATGATATCCAAATAATTCATTGACATTAATTCTTTCTTTTATTTTACAAATATAATTAGTAAAATCTGCAGATTTTTCATTTTTAAGAAGTTTATCTATAGTATTAACATACAAAGGCTTTTCATCATATCTATATAAATATAAGTCACATTTGTCTTCTAAAAGGAAAATTCTTTCACGATATTTTAGCAAATTAGTATATTTAGAAAAAATTTTTTTAAATTCATATAAATTTATATCTGATTCTAGTAAATCTAAGTATCCTGGATAAATCACTTTTAATCCACTAATAAATTCATCTATATTTATATTTAATCTTAACAAGGCACGGCATTTTGAACAAATTTTTTCTAAGTTCTCACTATATCCGATTGATTTAAGACCATTAAACATAAAAAATTCCAACAATTCGTTACAAAAGCTTATAGTAAAACTGTTAACATCGTTACTTTTTGACTTATAACACTTTAGCTCTCTTAAACTAAATAAAAATTCTATCACCATAAGTCGTGTATTATCTACGTTCATATTTTTATTCGCTTTAATAAAAATAGTTAAATAGTTAAAAATATCACTAATTATTTTATATTTTCTGTCGGAATCATGCTTAAAAGAGTATGTATTATCACCAATATTTTTCATGAAAGAACAAATAATACTATTCATTACAGTATCACCACTCTCGGCATCGACACCTAGTTTTTCTATTTTTGGTATTTCACTATCACCAATGTATATGTATTTATATATATCAATAAGTTTTTCTACAGCTTTATTAATTTCATTCCCATTATTCAAGCTATTAACATTTTTATCTATAGCTAATCTGATATTATTAAGTAGACTGTACACAATATACTCACTCTCGCAATATTTACAGCGTCTCATAAAATCGCTAATAGCAGTAAATCTTGCAGGGATATTACAATAACTATCATTATTTACAATCATTTTACACATATTAAAGACACCATCTGCAAAAACAGTCACATTACAATTGCTTACTAAATAATATACAACTCCTTTGAATGTATTTATAAAATGATCAGACGTCGCTCCATTTTTAACCATTTGATAAAAGAACTCACCTAATAATTTAGCATCATTACATTTTGAGATATTACATAAAAGATATTCATTTAAATTAAATTCAGAATTTACTTTCTTAAATCCTAAAGTTTTATAACTATAAATATCAAATTTTTTTAATAGATTGTTAAAAGACGACCATTTTTCTACTTTTTCAGAACAATTTTTACCAAAATTCAAAAACAGATAAGATGCAAGCAAAAAATTGAACTTTGAATTATAACTATTCTCAATATTACTCATGTAACTAAATAGAGTTTTAAATTCGAAATTATTTTTAGCGAGAAGTCCATCCCAAAACTTATCATTTTCTATAATATAACTAGAACCATACATAAAAATCCTACATATTTTATTAAAATTAAATAATAATCAGTATTATAATCAAATTTTAATTACATTCAAGCAATTTTTTATAATAAATAACAATAAATTTCAGATATTTTTGGTTAAAAATAAACGGTCACCCAATTAACAATTATTCTCATGAACCAACACTATTGTTCGGTCTAATTTCAGAACAATTTAAGTCAATACCGGTAAATACTGTACAGAATCAAATTTTAATAAAAAATAAATATTTTTATCACAAATAGACTAAATCCTTTCCCTCCTTGATGGAAAGTGCCATGAAAGGGCGATAGGGTACTTGAGAATTGTTCATACATGCGAAGTGCTTGGTCTCCGAACCAAGCAATCATTTTTTTCAAATGATTATGAAATAACCAACTTAAAAAAATAACAAGGTTCCAATTATGATAATACCAAGTATTGAGTTCGGAGACTCAACACCTTGCAAATAATTAAATTAAAAAACAAAATTAAAAAATAATAGTTTCAATAAATTTTAAGCACCCTATCGCCAGCAAAACTGGCACTTTCCCTCAAGGAGGGAAAGGATTTAGCAATAGTTTTTCACAAAGTACTGGGTCTCCGAATTCAACATCTAATATTTACAAATATCGATCAATTATATAACATAATAAATAATAAAAACTAAGTTCTGTAAATATTGGGTACGGGATTCGGAGATCCCGTACCTCGCATAAGTAATGCAAGCAGAAAGATTTTTTTATGGTCGTTACTCTCTAAATCCTTTCCCTCCTTGAGGGAAAGTGCCCTGAAAGGGCGATAGGGTGCTTATGTATTGTAAAAACTTTTATTTTTAATTTAATTCTTCGCAAGGTTTTGAGTCTCTAAACCCAACACTTAATGCTTACGGATATCGATTAAATAATTAACTTAATAAATAATAAGATGAACCTAGAGGC
>CAKVBE010000090.1 GCA_934725005.1 uncultured Rickettsiales bacterium
GGTATATACTCCTCACCTGAATGATCAATTAGAAATTGTACGGCTTTTTTAATATCGTCTAAAGCCTGATCACTACCTCTGATTTTAGAAATTATAGAAAACAAACTTTTTATTTCTTTACTCCAATTTAGAAGTTGAATCTTACTAACCTTCATTCTTTTTTTACTTTCAACCATAGATTGTAAACCTTTTGCGATTTCTAAAAAGTCTGAGTTTTCTTCAAGATTTTGATTGTCAATAATAGCATTAGATATATTATACTTGTAATATTCATTACTTGTATCATTATCCTTTACATTTTTTTCCATGGAGGTACAGAATTTTTCTTCCATAACAATATTACTTTTTTTTCCATATGTATAGAATTTTTTTTCTATAGGGTCGATCAAATAAATTAGTCTTCTTTCTAGCTCCAGTGTTCCTTTTTTGTATAAGTATCTTAGGTATATATATTTTCTTTGTGCTAATTCATTTATCCATGTTGAAATGCTTTTTTTGCTGACATTGTACAAATTAGCAAAATATTCGTTTGTTGCATAACAAACACCATCTTTACTGCACAAAGCTGATATTTCACCATATAAAAGTTTTTCATTGGCTTTCAAATTATTATCATATCTAACATTTGCTGGAATTATGGCATAATAACTTGGTTTATCCATGATTTTTGCCCTATTAAAAATCGTAAAAGTCATTCGGCTGAACTTTTTTCTTAGTAAAATTTACAATTTTTATTAAAAAATCTTTTTTCGGTAGAATCTTTTCATTAATAATTAAACTTAAATGTCCTTTTGACGTCCCCAAAATTTTCGACGCTTCCGCTAAGCTAATTCCTTTTAATTTTAAATACTGTTTTATTTTCATATTATAAAACTTTTTATTTTAAAAAATATAATTTGTGGTTATAAAATATAAAACATAAAAAATCAACAGGAATTTGCATTTTTATAAAAAAGTTTTAAAATCTTGAACTATTTCTAAGAAAATAGAACATAAAAAAAGTATATGATAAATTTAAAGGAGATAAGAAAAAAAAAGAATATGACATTGGAACAATTAAGTTCCAAAATTGGTATGTCGCGCGGTAATCTTAGTCAGATTGAACGTGGTCTAATAGGTGTTAGTCAAGATAATTTAAGTAGACTAGCAATAGCTTTAGGATGTAATGTATCACAATTGATTGGTGAATCATCACTTAACAATGAAACAATTTGTGATATAAGATATTATGAAGAGTTAGGACACATAAACAATTGTGAAGCCAGAAGAGTTAGCGTAGGAGATAGCTTCTTAAAAATCCTAAAAATAAAAGATTTTAGAAATATAATCATATCAAAAATCAATGAAAAAAACATGGAGCCAACAATATCAAATGGCGATTTAGTCATCATTGATTCATCATTAAAAGAAATTAAAAACAACAAAATATACCTTATTCGCGAAATGGATAATCTAAAAATCAAAAGAATCAGACAACTAAGCCCGTTTGATTCAGATGTTACAATATTATCAGATAATCAAATTGATGGAGAATATCCACCATACAAAATAGATATAAATATTGCTAGAAATAATATACTTGGTCAGGTCCTTTTTTTTGGGCATAGTGCCTTATAAGGCTAAATTAGCCACAATATGTTGTGGATTTAAAAATTATTTGAGTAAAATAAACTAAAATCATATTTAAATAAGACAAAATATGGTACAAAAAGGGTTGTTAAATTATATATATCAAATTTAAGATATAATTTCCAATTAGATATGACCTTTGATTTTTTTTATAAAAACCATATAAATAACCTATTGATTTTTTTTCTAAATTTATACGTTTCTTTTTAAAAAAAACAAAAATAATCTAACATTGTAATTAAAAAACTAAAATAACATTGATTTTGTTGATGTAAAGCGATTTTTTAAAATGTTTTATTTTATAAAACTTTTTTGTTGATTATTATTTTCTTATATTTTATAATATAAAACATAAGTTATTAAAATATATAACTTATAAATATAGATGTTTTATATTGTAAATATAAATAAAACAAGAGTAATTAAGCACAATTTAGCTATATCAGCTATTATGTTCAATAATTGATTACTCATTTAAGCTCGTAGCTATTTTATGGTAACAATAAGCTATAAATTTAAATGAGTGGTTAATTTAAAACACGAAAATAGTCAATTCGTTCTTATTTTCGATTTGTTTAATACAGTTTTTAAAATTTAACCACCAAAAGTCTTATTCTTTAAATAATCATCAATAGAACAGTACAAGCTATACAAAGTAAAGAATTTTTATCAATATCCTAGAACGCTAATAAAACACTGGAATTTGATAATGATTTATTAACAAAATAGCAAATGCTTTGATGTAAGATAAACGAAGAATAACAAATTTATTAACCTAACTATTTCTTTTTCTATAAAAAGGAAAGTGATCCATACAGTAAATATTATGCAAAAATTAAAAGAACAAATTATTGAGCTTTATTCAAAAAAAATAATCGATGCTATGAATAGTAATTTTACAATTGCAGCCAAAGATTATTTTGAAGATATGAAAAAATATTTATTAAAAATAAAAGAAATGGAAGATTTTGAAAATAGTATTAAAAAACATGATTAGTGCATTTTTTCAAAATTTCCAATGGTACAAACACTTATAAAAATAATTAATTAACAATAAATTATTATTGAACAAATCATTATTAACAATCAAAGAAATATTATGACTATACTGAAATCTTTATTCTTAAATAGTTTTTACTTATCAGCAAGCATATTATTTATATGTATCGCTGTCAATTCAGTCACGGAAACTTTCAAGACTGAATAAATTTTAATAACGTAACACTACTTATTAACTATTAAAATTAATAAGGAACAAAAATAATGAAAAGGAAAACTCAATACGAAGATATAGAGAATATTTTAAAAGGTCCGCCTTTCTATTTCAAAGAAATAAGAAAAGACGGGGTTATTTTTTTATCAAAAAACAATATAAAAATATATAAAGATACATTAAGTATATTTAAAAATGACTCTTTCATAAAAAGGTTTGAAAGTGGAGATGAGAAAGTATTTTTAAAAAATTTGTTTTTTTGATAACAAATATCAAATATCTCAATAATTTATAATAATAAGATCAAGAAATATCTATATAAATAATATTTATTTATATTAACTAATAAATACTAAATAATTATGACAAATAAACTATATACGATAACTGATATAAAAAAATACTTTTGCGTGGCTTATAATACAGCAAAAAACATGATAATAGATGTTGCCAAAACTGGATCAACAAATGTTTTTTTATACAATAAGAAGATTGGTGTTTTTGATTTAGACACATTCATTCGAGAGCTCAATAAGTTACAGGAGGAAAAATGCAAGAAAAAGGAATTAAAGAAGTCAGAAAAAGAGGCAAAATATACTACATTGACACAACAATCAATGGTCAACGAATACGCCGATCAACTGGCAAAAATAATTTAAAAGATGCTATTAAATATCTATTTGATTTTAAGGAAGGCTATAAAAATAAAGAAATAAATAAAGAAAATAATTTTACCTTCGACATGTTGGTACTAAAATTCTTAGAAGAAAAAGAACGAACATGTAAAGAAAAGACAATAAAAGATTATAAATTTCTAATAAGAAATTTATATAAATTCTTTTCTAAAAAATTTTTGAAAGATATAAATAAATTTTTCATAAAAGAATATGAAAATTATAGGATTTTAAATGGTTGCTCAGAACCTTTATTAAGAAAAGAATTAATTCTGTTAAATGTAATACTAAATTATGCTTTAGAGTTAGACATAATAAATATTAACCCATTTTCAGGTTACAAATTTAGAAAGAGATTAAAAGATTATGAAGCAAGAGAAAGGTATTTAACACCTATAGAATGTCAAAAACTTATAAACAATTGTAATTACACTTTAAAGAGATTAATAATAGTCTTATTAGAGACAGGATTAAGAATCAATGAAGCATTAAATTTGTTATTTAGTGATATAGCAATAGATACAAAATATAATATCAATTATATTTGTATTAGAAAAGAAATTTCTAAAAATAATAAATCTAGAATTATTCCGTTATCTAAAATAGCTATGGAACAAATAAATGAACAAAGATTAGAATTTCCAAATAGCAGTTTTATATTTACAACACCGAAAGGTTACAGATATAGAACAACTCCCAAAAAAGCCTTAGAAACAGCTTTTAGAAAAGCTAATTTAGAAAAAGCAGGATTTCATATATTGAGGCATACGTTTGCTAGTTTAAAACTCCAAGGATTAGCTATTAATGGGCAAAAGGTTCAACCATTAAGATTAGAATTAATAAGTAAAATACTAGGACATAGCAATACATCTATTACAGAAAAAGTCTACGCTAAATTTAGTAATGATGATATACTTCTAAGCATAAAGTAAGTGTGACAAATTTGTGACAAAATCATATTTTTCTATATTATCATATACTGAAAAATTAATAATTATTTTGAAAAATTTTTTTTAAAAAAACTAATTCGATTCAGCAAAATTAACAGCAAAACAAGTAAAAAACAAATAACTCTTAATCAGTGGGTCAGTAACCTAAATCCTATAATATATATCATACTAATTACTACTATTTACTAAGTAATTGTAATTAGACAAATAAATAGAAAACAAGTAAAATGTGAGATTTTTGAACCACATATTGGTTCCACAATGTATTGAGTTTTTTTCAATATGAATCCAGTGCCCAATATTTACAGAATATAATTTTAACACATACTAAATTATATAATTAATCAATTTTTGAAAACATCAGATGTTGAGTTCAGAGACTCAACATCTAGTTAATCTTTCATCTTCTTAATGGTAAAAAC
>CAKVBE010000091.1 GCA_934725005.1 uncultured Rickettsiales bacterium
CCATCACATGGTAAACAACCGCTGGGTATATATGAGTTAGTTGACATTACAGAAACTATTTGTCCTATAATTTGGCCATCTAATTGTAATTTTGACCAACTATCAGAACTGTTACTTATTGGGTTATTGTTTATGTTATTATCTATTAAAGAATAAAATAAATTAGGCACGTTATCATTAATTGACATACATAAATTACCTCTAAAGTATGTAGTTTGTGCTTTCCATTCTGATATGCCTTTCAGAGATAAGTAAGCTGGTTGTTGAGTAACAACCTTTTTTATTAAATTGTCATATTGCAAAATGGACGTCTTGTCAACTATCGTTCCGGCATTAAGTTCTGTTTCCTGTGTGTTACCTTGTATTGTCTCAATATCTGTTTTGTATTGTGTATTACACGCTGCTGTGGAATCATGAACAGTAGTTTCTTGTACTTCTATGTTTTTTATAAATATTTTTTGTAATTTTCTTGGTAAATTTTTAATCATAATCTTTTAAATTACTAAAGTAAATCTTTGAAATTTAAGTGATTTGCTTTTTTACATGTTTTAATTATATTTTTACTAATTTTAAAAAATCTGCACTTGCTATAACATCATTATTTTTTGCTTGTGTGAATCCGTATTATTTAATATCATTTTGCCATTCTTTAAAATCCTTCAGCTATCCAAAACGTTCTATGGTGTGTATTTTTTATTGCTCTATTCTTATATAAGTTAAAGAATAATCCCAAATAGTGGGTTGATTGCTATCTGCGCTAACACCACTTGCTGTATTTCCATAATCACTAACAGTAATATTGTAAATAGCTGTTTTGAATGAGACTTGGAAATTGATAACGCTTACATTTATATTTTCTTGTGTTTGTCCGCCTCATCTTATTTTTTCGGATTTATACTTTTCATACCAATTACTAGTATTAATAAAACGATATTGATCTTGTGTAACTACTTTTATTATTACATTAATAAATTGTAAAACTCTATATTAATTGAATTTAACTCAGCTGCTGATTGTGCTTCTGATATTTTGTTTTTATAATAATCATATTTTTTAACCATTTTGTCTGTTTCAAAATCAAATTTATTTAGGTCTTCTTGTGCCCAACCATGTTTTAATCTAATAAGATTGGCATAATCGTTAGAATTTATTTTAAAATCGTCCAGAGTATAACCATCTTTAATAAAGATTGTTTTTTTATATTCGTCTCGTTTTTGTTTAAGTTCTTTTATTTTTTCTTGTTTTAATTCTTCAAGTGTAGGTTGTGGTACTTCTGTTTCTTCACCTTCAAAAACAAGTTTTCCGTCCCAATTTCTAACTATTTTTCTGTTTGTTTCAATGCAATTTTCCGAAAATTTAAAATCTGCACTTGCTATAATTTCATTATTTTTATTTACTTCTATAAACATAAAATCTCTTTATTGTTGTGAACCATTCAAATAAAAAAATTTAAAAGTACTTGCTGTTATATTTCCTATTGAATAGGTTATATTAACAACATCATTTTTGCTAACTGGTATGCTACAAAATACACCTGCAGTTGCTGAATTTGTACCTTTTCTTTGAAATGCTTGAAAACCATTACTTTGATTATTTATTTGAACGTAATCTCTAGTATCCGCACTCCTACCTTGTAAATATATGTAATAATATCCATCAGCTGGAGCTGTATATTCTGATTCGGTAGCTTGTAAAGATAAATCTATTGAAGTTCCTATTGTAATATTATGGGCTACAACTTCTTGTCCTGTATTATCTAAACTGGCAAGATTTATATTTGCTTTATTATAAGTAAACCTAAATTTTGCCAGTTTGAGCTATCGGTAACTTCATTTCCTATATTATTATCTATTAAAGAATAATATAAATTAGGTATATCGTCAATAATTGACATGCATAAATTACCTTTAAAGTAAGTAGTTTGTGATTCCCATTCAGGTATACCTTTTTGAAATAAATAAGCTAATTGTTGAGTAACAACTCTTTTAACTGAGTTGTCGTCTTGTAATATAGTGGCTTCGTCAATTACCACTCCCGCCTCAAGTCCTGTTCCCATGCGTTGCTTTGCATTATCTCAATATCTCTGTTGTATATTGAGTATTACCTGCTGCTGTAGAGCCATAAATAGTAGTTCTTTGTGCTCCTGCATTTTTTGCAAAAATCTTTTGTAATTTTCTTGGTAAATTTTCAGTCATAATCTTTTTAATTATTAAAATAAGTCTTTAGAATTTAAATAATTTGCTTTTATATATTTTAATTATACTTCTATTAAATTCATATTTATATTTAGTTACCCTTATCATAAACAAAATAAGCATGAATATTTGAACCATTGTTAAATAGTGTAATATTTACTCTATCTCCTTTACTGCATTTTATGCTTGAACCTAAAAAAGGACCGGTTGAACCAGAGCTTCTGCTACTCGTATTTTGAATATTAGTGGTTGTATTTGCACAGTCTATAGCAGAACCATCTTTATGTGCATTGCAAAAACAAGAATAATAACCACTTGCTGGAGCTATAAAAGTATTTGTAGAATTATTTTGTACTGATAATTCTATTCTCCTATTTGATGGAGAACTTAAAATTGTTAATTCTTCTTTACCTATAGTCGTGAGATTGCTTAAATCCGTATTTGTTTTTCCTTGCAAGCTGCTAGCCCATGCTGACCAATCCATTTGTGATTGGTTTATTTCTCCATTTGCTACTACAACAAAAAATCTTAATCTTACATTATCGCCTTGAACTTTGGCATTGTCTTGATAGGTCGAAGATGACAAAGAAGCATTTATCGCCAGTGCTTTACTTGTTGATAAGGTACCACTTTGTATATTTCTTGTAGTAATAAGAGTATCAATTTCATAAGCACCAGAAATAACCACATTGTTATCAACATTACCAGTTGTTCCTGTGCTCGTTGAATAACTTTTTGCCCTAATATTCGGTAAACTCTCATTGTAACTTTTTCCAAGTTCTGTATCACTTAATGCTTGTGTGATGTAAGAACCATTTTTAATTGTGGGAACTTTAAAAATTTCTTTTGTTGTATCAATTGCAAATTTTATACATTGTCCATATGTTGTAATATCTTGTTGATATTCTGAATAAGTACAAGTCAATAATAATGGAGTTTCTGCATTTAGGTAATTATTCCATAAATCTGGAAATTGTGCCTTTTCATACTGTTGACCATCACATGGTAAACAACCCATTGGAACATAATCTTTAGTACATTGCATTGATATAATTTGACCTATTGCATTTGAACTTATAGATTTCCAACTTACATTTGTGCCATCTGTTGTTAATATTTTTCCTCTATTTCCTGTTTGTGATGGTATAGCATCATTATAATCTAATTGATTATTATTGTTTACATATACAACTTTATTTAGAGGTGTTGCATTAATAAAATCAGCAACTTTGTTTAAATAAGTTGTATACTGATTAATTAAATCTATTAAATAGTTTAAATTATCACCAGCTAAAACTTGTTGTACATTCTCTTCAAAGCCATTATTTACTTTATCATCACTCCAAACTGTTTTTATTCCCCCAAAATTTGCTGGAACTGTTATGTTTGGTTTTACTGGTTTTGTAATTGCCATTTTTTATAATTAGTTTATTAATAACTTTAGTCAATTTTTTATATAGAAATTTATAAAAAGTTACAAATTCTGTACCTTTTATAAGTATGTGAAAACTTTTGTGTTGGAGTAAAATTAGACAATAAGCAAAATTAAATTTGTTCAATAAAAAGCCTTTAGACTTATTATTTTTATTTTATTCTTGTCCGGATTTGGTTATAAAATACTGTTATTTGTAATAATAATTTTTTTTGGATCAGATTTTTGTAGAAAAAGTCGATCACTATTTTTTTATTAATAAAACGATATTAATCTTGTGTAACTATTGTTATTATTACACTAATAAGTTGTGTCTTTAACTAAAACTCTATATTAATTGAATTTAACTCAGCTGCTGATTGTGCTTCTGATATTTTGTTTTTATAATAATCATATTTTTTAACAAGCCTATCGATTTCTTGATTAAACTTATTTAAATCGTCTTGTGTCCAACCATATTTTAACCCAATGAGATTAGCATAATTATATGTGTAAGGTTCTAAATCAGAAAGTGTAATAGTTCCTTTTATTGAAACAATTCGTTTGTATGCGTCCCTTTTGTATTTTAGTTCTATGTATTTTCTTTGTTTTAAATCTTCAAGGTTCTGTTGGACTTCATATCCTTTTAGATACCAACAACCGTTAAATGATTTCTCGACATCTATTAATTCAAGGCACATTAGATCGATTATTGCTTTATTTTCCTCTGTAACTTCACCCTCAAAAACTATGCATTGTTTAGTTTCTTTATTATTTAATTTGCCATATTTTAACATAATGCAACCTCTTTAATTATCTATAACAATCTGGAAGAAAATAAGCTATAAAATTACCCGAACCTTTAAAAGTATCGCCTCTTTTAACTCTGTACATAGAACTTTGATTTTCGTGGTAGTGATCAAAATTTGCGCCTTGACTGGCATGGTAGCTGTTTATTGTAAAGTTACAATACCTACTATTTCCATATGTTTGTATGCATATCCATCCGTCAACAACTGCTGTATAATTGGTACCTATGTTAAGTACTGAATTATAATTTGGAGCAAAATATTGGTCACCCGAGAAAACTTTCCATGAAGTCCAAACGTTGGTTAAAGGGTTAAAGTTTCTAATATAAAAATTATTATTATTAGAAACATTATAGCATACCTGTGATATCATTTGGTTTTCTTTTCTGCCGTATGTTTTGACTTCTAGAAAGAAATAACTGTCGGATGTGCCATTAGTTTC
>CAKVBE010000092.1 GCA_934725005.1 uncultured Rickettsiales bacterium
ACTTTTTGAGTATTATCTACAAATTACAGATTCTTTTAATTTTATCAAAATCACTTTCATATATATGTAATGATGCTATAAATATACTTAATGTTCCAACTTCTAAACTTAGTTTATTTGAAACTAATTTCATTATTTCACCAATACACATTATATCAGCATAGAATTTCTTACCAGCATCTTGGCTTCTAAAGAATGCATTACCAACAATTTTTCCATTTCTAATTTTTACATCTAAAGAGATTATGCAAGGTGAATGTTTCATATCATGTTCTGGATTGGCAAAACATATTGTAGCAGATTTTGATTCTGGATTATTTTTTAATTTTTCAATTATCTTATCAAATTCTACGAGGTGTTGGATCTCCGAATCCAACACCTTATGCTAACAAATATTGATTTAGTAAACAATTTGACAAATAGTAAAAATTAAGTTCTGAAAGCATTGAGTGCTGGGTTCGGAGACCCAGCACTTCGCACAAAGAAAATCCAATGCTTCAAAAATCCAAGTGTTGCGCTTCAAGTTGAAATTCACACTTGAGGGAAAGTGCCTTGAAAGGGTGATAGAGTGCTTGTGAATTGTAAAAACTATTATTTTTAATTTAATTCTTTAAGATGTGTTGAGTCCCCGAACTCAACGCCTCGCGAAGTTACATTGTACTAAATTTATGGAAATTCAATACAAATAACATTGTCAATTATTTAATTATTTAAAATATTTAATTCTTTCTGGAGCATTTTTTTTACTTAAATCTTTATATTTCGACAACATAATATCAACTCTAAATTTCCATTCTGGAAAAAATACTTTTACATCATTTTTTAATTCATCAACATTAGTTGAGGCATGCAAAAAGTTCGGTGGAAAATGTATTATTTCACCATCATTGTCTTTGATCATCAAATCATTATCGATATATTTTTTTCTTATTTCGTCTTTTATTATGTCGGCTTTTATTAATGCTTTTTTACCTTGCACCAAAATGATTTTGCTATAACCTTGTTCAAAATATTTCAATATACTTAAAACACCAGGCTTGCCGTTTTCTAAATCATTTTTTACTTTTGGTTGATGCGCTAAAAAGATTTCCTTGTCAACTTTAACAAGTTTTGTTGAAAGAATTTCAAAATTTGATTTAATTTTCTCCATTATATCAGCTTCTATTAGCGGATTTACTAATGCTTGTGGTTTTAATAAAAATAGTCCTATCATACGTTACTAAAATCATTTATTATGTCGTTTATAAATATATCTTCTGAGCCAGTTATTGCTGATGCTCAGTAAAACTCATTTTTATTTAATTGTTTTGAATCCTTAAAATTAATATTGCAATTTAATACAGACCGTAAGTATGTTATTTCAACAACCGTTAATTTTTTTTCAAATGTTATGGTATCACCATTAATATTGAATTGACTATCTATTCCCAAATTTTCTAGTAAGTTTTCCACGTATTTTTTAGACAATCCAGTATCTTTATTGCAACATTTATTTTTGTTTTTATAAGGACATATACTAATATCACAACTTTTTGAATGTAAAAAACTATTGTTTACATTTTCTATATTTAATACATAGTTTAGTGCGCAAATATTCCTTTTAAATAAACAATGGTTTTGGGGTATTTTCACCATATTTTCAATATCCTTAGGCTCAAAAGGAAAGATTGAACTGTAATTTGTTATTTTGTATAATAATTCTTTTGATTTAGTTAAATTTTTTAAATCTTCCCAAATTTCTAGTTGTTCACACATAAAATCATACATTTTTAAACCACTAAAAACTGATACATTCGTATATTTTGAAACATAATTTATAATATTTTGCATAGTTTTTGTATCAGAATTTTGTGGAATTGGCGGCCTCCAATAATGAATTATTGGTATGTTAAAATTTTTAAAATAATCAAAGGCTTGTCTAGTTCTGTCATGATTTACACCGCATTCTATATTATTATCTAAACCAGAATAACTAATATATGCTACAACTTTGTTTGTTTTTTTAAACTACTTAAATTACCATTTATTAAACCAAATGGACTTAATTTTGTCACAAAAGTTATAGGATTCTTAACACCATTTTTTATAATTTCATCAAATAGTTTAGCTAAATAAATTTCATTATCCTTTGTACTAAATACATCCGTATTCACCATTAAAACGATAGGTGTATTTTT
Source organism: uncultured Rickettsiales bacterium (assembly GCA_934725005.1). The sequence goes on from CAKVBE010000092.1 coordinate 2,178, forward strand.
ATCGTAAAATTTGTAATGCAACAATTGTCTAACTGTATCTTCGGGAGAACATAAAACTTTTGGCTTACAGGACGTTAAACCATCTTTTTTTAGGAAACAATATTTACAATTATGTGGACATCCTTGAACAGAATTTATAACCAGCCATCAAGAATGTCTTGTAATTACAGGCTTAAAACTTTGCATAAAAGCTACCAAAATAATAATTCATTGTCTGGATTTTCTAAATATCTTTTTGCTACCACAAAATTTCTCAACATGAACTTATCTTTAACCAAGTAATCTGGAATAAAATTACTTGAAGTAATATCAATAATATTAGTTTCACCATTAATGTATTCTTTTGCTTTTATTGTGTTAATCTTATTTGTTAATAGGTCAATTCCATCTGAGATATTAATTTTAACAAATCCTTTTGTCTCTTCATCACCATTAATTTTGAACGAATCAGCGTCAAATTTATTTTTATATATAAAAACATACTGAAATTCATTATTAATATAATTTTTTTCATCATTACAAATAGAAAATAAAGATTGCCTAATACCCAAAAATTTTAAATCCTCAAATTTTACACTCTCAAGTCCTGACTCTTCATGAAATTCTCTGATACCATCACTTATGTTCTCACCGCTAACCAAATGTCCACCAACACTAATATTTAGAAATTCTGGTCTACTGAATGTATTATTTTTCTTTTTGTACTGACTTTGAAAAAGAACAGAATTATCATTTTCATCAGTAATTATACAAACAAATTTTCTATGCCAAAAACCATTTTTATGTACCTCTTCTCTTGAGACAATCTTATTTAAGGCATTATTTCTATCGTCATAAATATCTAGAAATTCCATTCTGTTTCCTTTAATTTTGTTATTAGATCGTTATCTTTATCTCTTATTTTATTCTCGTAAAAATTTTTTTAACTTATCGTTATAGCATAAAATTCTATCTAATATTTTTGGTTCCACCAATAAAATCGTACCACTCTTTGCCTCTAGGTGACATGTCTAATTCTTCAAGTCCATGTCCATATACATCCATTGTCTCATAAATTCTTACCATACAGATACACTACTAATGACATTTAGATAATTAACCATTATAAATGAAGTATAAAATAATTTTTCAAAATATCAAGAAATAATTGAATAATATCAGCTTATTGTTTATTATCAAACTTCTATCTGTTCATAATAAACGATTTATTTTGAAAACAATGATTTTTATTAAAGCAAAATTATTTGTTTTTGCTTTGTTAAGGGTATTAGTGATTTGATATGATACCTATATGGATGCTTTTTAAATCTTTTCTTTCTAGAGAGGAAAGATTTTTATGGTCATTATTCTCTAAATCCTTTCTCTCCTTGAGGGAAAGTGCCATGAAAGGGCGATAGGGTGCTTGAAAATAGTGAAAACTATCATTTTTTAATTTACTTTCTCATAAAGATAAAAAGTAAATAAAAATGTCGGAAGCCTAATTTACATAACTTTTTCCATTAAATTTAAAAAGACGATATTCAAAACACTGTTTTGTATTATCGATATTAGTATTTTTTATCGTAGAATATATATCAAAATAATTATTGGTCATAGCGTTTGAAATACATAAATCAAAATTTACATTAATTTCAATTGGTTTATAGTTATCACCTTCTACGGTATAAATTCTTATGATGCATTCATTACTACCAAAAAGTACAATATTGCAAATTTTTGCTAAAATCTCACTAGTTCCATCATTATTTAAATCAAGATAACTTATACCTATTTCATTTTTTTCTTCGAATTCGTGTAAATCTTCAAAATCAATTATTTTTTTTCTTTCATCTTCATGATTTAAAAAATCAAACTCAATTAGTTTACAATCTGGTTTTGTAGAAAAAGCATTATTATAAAATAATAAAAATATAATAAAAATAATTATTTTCATTCAAATTATTCCATTATTTCGAATTCAAAAACAATATTATTATTCATATCTTTAAATAACAGTTTGTTATTATTAATATATAAATCCATAAAACCAATATACTTGCTTAGAATAGTTTTATTTTTGAAGTCCTTTTGTCCATCAAAATCTCTATAAAATGATGTTTCTTTGGTATCAATCAAAAATGGAAACTTATTTTTTAAATCAATGTAATTTTCAAAATTATATTGAAAATCTAGCTTTATTTCTTTGGCATATGTAATACTACAAAATAATAAAAATAATTATTTTCATATGAACTATTTCTTCGTTTAGAGTTAAACAGTATATTTATATAAATATGATTCATATTACAACAAAATTAATATTGTTCAAATTTATATATTGAAATATTAATCACTAGTATTAGGCGTTGTTGAATTCGAAAATCCAACATCTAGGTCAAGAGATCTACAAGGTACATGATTTACAAATCCCGTACCAATTGTTTACAGAACTAAAGCTTTATTGTTTGTTGTATTAGTTATTTAATTGATTTTTAAAAATAATGAGTGCCGGACTCAGAGATCCGATACTTTATTTAGATATTGAGTTTGAAGACCAAGCACTCCACGAAGATTTTCAGTTGTTTCTCTGGTGATTGCAAGCAAGCT
>CAKVBE010000093.1 GCA_934725005.1 uncultured Rickettsiales bacterium
ACTTATGCAACAAGGGATTTAGCAGCTATTTTATATAGAGCAAGAACATATGACTTTGATAAAGCAATATATGTTACATCATATGAACAAGTTTTACATTTTAAACAAGTTTTTGAAATAGCAAAGAGAGCAGGGTATCTTGGCAATAATCATATTGCAGAACATATCGCGTTTGGTACAATGAATGGTAAAGATGGAAAGCCGTTCAAAACAAGAAGTGGTGATACTGTAAAGTTAAGAGAATTAATTAATGAGATGATTGAAGTAATATCAAAAAAATCTTCAATTAAAAATGGAGAAGTTATAAAAGATGTAGCTGTGGCTTGTTTAAAATTTGCTGATTTAATAAACTTCAGAGAATTAAGTTACGTTTTTGACATGGAGCAATTTACTAACTTTGAAGGCAAAACGGGAGCTTATATATTGTACGGATTGGCAAGAATAAATTCTATTCTCAGTTTACAGGAGGATTTTGATTTTAATATTACTTCTATTAAAACAAAAGAGGAAAAGGATTTACTGATGGAAATGACAAAGTTCAATTCAGTTATAAATAATGCTTATAACAAAAGAGCACCGAATTTTATTGCTGATTATGTTTATAACCTTGTTAAAAAATTCAGTAGTTTTTATGCAAATAGTTCAATAAATAATGAAAGTGATACTGAGTACAAAAAATCAAAAATATCATTAATTTACCTTATTAAAAAACACATAGAATTAAGCTTGTATCTATTAGGTATAAAAACAGTTGAAAGGATGTAAATAAATTTACCTTCTATACTATTAAACATAAATAGTATGGAAGGTATTATTGATTATAGTGATCGATAGGTTTTTCCGTCTTTAAATACTTCTCTTTTGATTTTGCCTCTGAATTCAAGTGCTTTGTATATAGCATCTGCTGCTAATATGTTTTCAAAGTCAACATTTAAGCCGTTTTTGTCGTATAGTTTTAGTTTGTTGTACTTTCTTAGAATGTTATCGATTCCTAAATAAGGAATTTCAAGTAGTATTTCTTCAATACTTTTATCATCTGGTAATTTGCCGTTTATGTAATAACCATTTGCTACCCCCTCAGTTGTTATTGTAATTTTTGCGTTATTATCTTTTGACATGCTATATTCGCATGTTAAAGAGCTGTGATTATTCATATAATCTTTATCGTTTAAAACATTTCTTGCTATTTTTTCACTTTTATTTTCTTTTTCGTTTTTATTATCAAGAATGTCTTTTATATTTTTAACAAGTATATAAGAATCTGTTTTTTCTAGAATATCTTTTTTATCTTCTGCATTTTTCATATACTTTTTACAAAAATCTTTTAATAACTTATTTTCTTTTTTTGCAATTTTTTCTCTAGTGATTACATCAAAAATTTTTGTGGCACAAATTGAGTATTCTTCATCAAAGAAATTACTGTATTCTGTTTTCTTTATCTTTTTATTGAATTCACGTTCAGGTCTTGTTGTTTGTTTAGAGCCAATAAAATTCACAGTGTTTATTTTATCGTCATTTTTAGAAATCTTAATATTTTTTGTATTTTTAAGTTCAAATTCTGTGCCATCAATTAATTGCTTAACAGCTTTTTTTATAGTTTTAAAGTCTTTTTTATTATTAATACAAAATTCATTAAAAAGATTAATATTTATTTTTGTTCCATTGAATATATTTTTATCTAAAATATTGTAAACCTCTTGGCCATTAGATAAAAAATTAGATAATTCATCAGTTGCTGAATTATATACTTTTTCATAAATTGCATTAAATATGTCACCAATTGTTATTTTATTATTACTTTTACATTTTAAATTCCTTACGTTTTCATTTAAACAATATTCACTTGGTGATTTATCTAAAATTAATGTTTTCTGCATTATATCATTATTTTTTAGAAGATTTATTAAATTGGCATTTGTAAATTTTATGCCTTTTTCTAAAGTACCAACTGATTGTTCATACAATTTATCAAGCTTTAGTGATCCATTTTCATTATATAAATCCTGAGAATTGTTTAATGATAAAATCTTCTCGATAATATTAATTTTTAATTTACATTTTTGTGATTCTATATCATTATGAGTTAAGCTGCTTAAACACTCTGACATATTTTCAAGTTGTGTTTTAAAGTCATTGATATTTGATAATACATAGTTTATGAATTTTCTAACTACTAAATGATTTTTTTTATCTATATAATCAAATTTATTATTAATGATTCCAGCATCAACAAACGCATTAAATAATGATTCGAATGAACAATTATTATTATAATTCTTGACATGGCTCTTTAAATTTTTTGGTCCTTTATCGCCTTTTTTATATACTTTTGTTGAATAATGTTTTTTTATTGAACTAAAGCTAACATAATAAATTTTTTGTTTATTGTCGATTTTATTTGAAAATTTATTAATACTATCTTTAAAATCCTCATTAATCTTACTAATACCTTGTTCTATTATAAAGTAATTATCATTAATTTTATAGCCAATTTGTATCTGATTTTTATATTCTTCGCTTATTTTTTTATCATTTAAAGAAAAATATAAAGGTTTACTCCCAGATATATTATTTGCTGTTTCTCTTAATATGACCCAAATTGCACTCTGATCTTTTAGGTTTTTATTTTTTTCAAATAATCCAAAAAATTCTTCAACTATTTTATTCATAATTTTTCCATATTAATAATATATTAGCTATTATATTACGATAAATATTATTTGCAAAGTGAAGAATAGTAATCATAAACATATATAAAATTGATACAACGATAAAAATTTAGTTGATTTTTATTGAATTATGTATTATATTGAAGCCGAAAGTAATTGTTAATTGTAGTATAAATGAGTTTCGATAATTTAAAAAGGAATATTCCGAACATTTTGACGCTATTTAGAATAATACTGATACCTATACTTGTTTTGTCTTTTTATTTTTTTGGAAGAATAACAAATTTAATAGTGGCGTTTTTGTTTATGTTAGCTAGCATAACTGATTATTTTGATGGTTATTTAGCAAGGCATTATAAAGTCCAGTCGAATTTTGGAACATGCTTTGATCCAATAGCTGATAAATTGCTAGTATCAGTAGCATTGATAATGTTAGTTAATTTTTCAAGACAAAATATATTTATTCTTATTCCTGCAATGATTATAATATGCAGAGAAATTCTTGTATCTGGTTTGAGAGAATTTTTAGCGACAATTAAAGTCAGTGTACCTGTTACAAGGTTATCAAAGTGGAAAACAGCGATTCAAATGATTGCCATAACAGCTTTATTGTTGGCAAGCAAAGGTTCTAGTTATACATTTAACAGTTTGATGGACATTTTTAGTATTAATGCTGGCATAAGAGGTTTACTTGATGGCTCAATAGAATTAATCGGCATTGTATTGTTAAATATATCTGCAATCTTAACAATTTTAACAGGCTATATTCACTGTAAAATTGGATTAAAGAATATGTAGAATGTCTAATATAGAGGACGTTGGTATAATTTTTTATATAAAAAAATACAAGGGTGATTCCCTTGTTGTTAAAATTATTACTAAATGTAACAATGTTGTTACAGGGGTTGTTTTCAACGCATTAAATAAAACGAATTTTTGTAAAAACCAAGTTGGTAATTATGTTCATTTTTTCTATTCGAAAGAAAATGAAAATAGGCTAGGGGTCCTGAGTATTGATTTAATAAAATCCAATTCAGAAATATTTTTTCAAAAGAAAGAAAATATTGCCATCATAAATCTAGTGGTTTTTTTTCTCAATTTTTTATTGGTGGAAAATAATAATACTGAATTATTATATAAAAAATTCTTCAATTTAGTATTTTCAATAAAAAATAACGTAAACTATATAATATTATACTATATAGATTTTTTATTTTCATTATTTGAATATCTTGGATTAAATTTAAACCCATATTTTTGTATTATTACTGGTGATAAAAACACGTATTATATTTCACCAAAAACCGGTAACGCTGTCATAAAATCAGTTGGCGATAAATACAAAGATAAACTTTTTTTGATTCCAAGATGTTTTAAAGAATTTGTTTATGAAAAGGATGATATACTAAATGCATTAAATATAATGTTTTTTTTCTTACAAAAATTCATAAAGGAAAATAACTTATTTTACTTAAAAAAGGACTTTGCCTTTCTTAGTAAAACTTTAGTCTTTATTGTAAAAAGTTCAAATTTTAATTTTTAATTTTTAATTCTACCATCTAATTACAGCACTTCCCCACGTTAAACCGCCGCCAAGTGATTCTATTACGAATGTGTTGCCTTTCTTTAACTTATTATTTTTATTTGCATAATCTATTGCTAAAGGTATAGATGCTGCTGATGTATTACCTTGTTTGTCCAATGTTATAATGACCTTGTCTTCTGGTACACCTAATTTTTTTGCCAAAGAATCCAAAATCCTTTTATTTGCTTGATGTGGTATCAATAAATCTATATCTTCTAATGTTAGACTTACCTTTCTCAAACTATCATTTATTGATTCAAACATTTTGTTTACAGCAAGTTTAAAGACCTCTCTACCTTGCATTTCTATGAATCCAGCCTTTTGATCTATAGATACACCACTTCCTGTTTTTAGTAATTCTTGATATTTTCCATCACAATGTAAACTTGTTGACAAAATACCAGTATTGCTATCATTTATTGCTTCCAAAACAA
>CAKVBE010000094.1 GCA_934725005.1 uncultured Rickettsiales bacterium
TAGAATGGCACAACCATTTTCTATGGGAATTACACTTATTGATGGTCAAGGTAATTTTGGTTCTATAGATAATGATCCACCTGCTGCAATGAGGTATACAGAGTCTAGAATGGCTAAAATTACTGATAAAATGGTGGAAGACATTGATAAAGACACAGTTGATTTTAGTTTGAACTACGATGGTAATGAGCAGGAGCCAAATGTATTGCCGGCAAGATTTCCAAATTTATTGGTAAATGGAAGCTCCGGTATAGCTGTTGGTATGGCAACAAATGTTCCAACGCATAATTTAGGTGAAGTTATAGATGGTGTGATAGCTTATATAAACAATCCAAATATAACAGTAGAAGAGTTGTTGAGTTATATTCCTGCGCCAGATTTTCCAACTGGTTGTAACATAATAGGAAAGGCCGGTTATCTTGAAGCGGCAAGAACTGGTCGTGGAAGTGTTGTAATGCGTGGCGAAACAAAACTTGAAGAACATAAAGGTAAGACAAGTATAATAATTACTTCAATTCCATTTCAAGTTAATAAGGCAGCTTTAGTTGAAAAAATTGCTGATTTAGTAAAAGAAAAAAAAATAGAGGGAATATCTGATTTAAGGGATGAATCGAATAAAGAGGGTATAAGGATTGTAATAGAGTTAAAGAAAGACGCGGTTTCTGATGTAATTTTAAATCAATTATATTCATTTACGCCGCTACAGAGTAATTTTTCTGTAAATATGCTAGCTCTAAATAAAGGAAAGCCTGAATTATTAGGATTGCTTGATGTAATAAAACTGTTTACAGAATTTAGAAAGGATGTTGTTACAAGAAGAACTAATTTTTTACTTGGAAAAGCGAGAGAAAGAGCTCACATTGCGATAGGTTTAAGAGTTGCTGTTAATAATATTGACGAAATAATAAAATTGATTAAATCAGCTCCTGATACAACAAGTGCTAAAAATGAGTTAATGTCTAGACCTTGGGATGCTTCTGTTGTTGTATCATTGATAGAATTAGTACAAGATAAAAGAAATAAAGTTATAGATGGAAAATTCTATTTTACTGAAGAACAAGCAAAAGCAATTCTTGATATGAAATTGTCAAGATTAACAGGGCTTGAAAGTGGAAAAATTGATGATGAATTAAGAGAATTATCTGAAAAAATAAATTATTATCTATCTCTATTGTCAGATGTATTTAAACTCATGGGTGTAATTAAAAATGAACTTTTAGAAATAAAAGAAAACTATGCATTACCAAGAAGAAGTAAAATTTTGGAAAATGAAGCTGATTTTGACATTGAAGATTTGATACCAAAAGAAGATATGGTAATAATATCAACGATGAATGGTTATATAAAAAGAGTTCCGTTGTCAAGTTACAAAGCACAGAATAGGGGTGGAAAGGGTAAATCTGGTATTTCGATACACGAGGAAGACTTAACGTCTGGTATAACAATTGCCGATACTCATACACCTATTTTATTTTTCTCAAATATTGGTAAGGTATACAGACTAAAAACTTATAAATTGCCACTTGGAAATAATTCAACGAAGGGCAGGGCGATAGTTAATTTGTTACCTCTAGACAAAGATGAAAAAATAACAACAATTTTACCGTTAAGTAGTAATAAGGAAGAATGGATAAATAAAAATATTATTTTTGCTACAAAAAATGGTAATATTAGAAGAAATTCAATGGAGGCTTTTGAATATGTACAATCTAATGGAAAAATAGCTATTAAATTGGATGATGATGATTTATTAGTTCAAGTTGCATTGTGTGATGATGATAATCATATACTTTTATCGTCTAAAAATGGAAAATGTATAAGGTTTCCATTAGATGCGATAAGGGTATTTCAAAGCAGAAGCTCGTCTGGTGTAAGAGGTATAAAGCTTGAAACTGGAAATGAGGTTGTATCGTTGTCCATATTAAAAAACAGTAAGATTGAAAATATAGAAAAAAAGGATGCTTATTTGAAAATCCCTTCATCGCAAAGATTAAAAATTAAAGATGATGTGATTGCAAATCCAGCCATAATCGATGATGATTCGATTTTACCTGTAAAATCGGTTAGTGTTGACCTGTTGGATACATTGAAACCAAGAGAAATAAAGCAACTTGCTTTTGATGAAGAATTTTTGTTAACTATAACAGAAAATGGTTATGGAAAGTGTACATCTACTTATGAATATAGAGTGACGAATCGTGGTGGAATTGGTATAACAAATATTATAACATCAAAAAGAAATGGAAGTGTTATAAATTCACAACCTGTAAATGGAAACCAGGATGTTATAATGATGACAGACAAGGGAACAGTTATAAGAACTAGAGCAAAGGATATAAGAATTTCTGGAAGAAATACACAAGGTGTGACGCTTATGAAATCAGAAGACAAGATTGTGTCTGTTGCAATAGCTCAGTCTGAGGAAGAAAGTAATGAAGAAGTTATAGAAACAGAAAATGATTAATGTATTTATTAAGCTATATAATTAAAATGATATTCTTTTAGTGTACATATAACTTCATAGTTATAGTTTTATTTATTAATTGCCTTTTCATTAAAAATGAAGAGGCATGTTGTTTTTGGTACCATGTAGTTTTTTGTTTATTGAAAATGATTTTAAAATGAATTGGTATGTCCGTGTTTTCTTGGATTATTTTTCTGAATTTTAATAATAGAATAGTATTTATGTACTGCCATACTTCATAAGTAAGAATAATCATGTAGTTATTCAATATTATGTTGTATATGAGAAAAATAAGTGATAATTTAAAAGATAGTCTAAATTGTAATGCAATAAATCTAATTAAATGTTATGATATAGTGCTTAAAGATGGTAAAAGATTATTTTTCACTAATAATCAAACAGACATAACATATAATAATATAGTTTATACTTCAAGTAATGGAGTTGACATAAGAACGATTTACAACAATATAAATTTAGAAATTGATGAAACTGATATTAGTGGCTTCATAGATAGTGATATAATTAGTGAAAAAGACATAGTTGCTGGAAAATTTGATAACGCAAACATTGAAATTTTTTTATTAGATATAGGTACAAAAGAAAAAATATCTATATTTTGTGGATTTATAGTCTCTATATCATATGAAAATAATATGTTTTTAGCTAAAGTGAAAGATAAAAAAGTGTTGTTAGAAAAAACATTCAGTGAATTATATTCTCCATTGTGTAGGTGTTCGTTTTGTGATTTAAAATGCAATTTAAATAAAAAAGATTATACAATAATTGGTATAGTTTCTAAAGTAGTTAATCAATTTGAATTTTATACATCAACACAGGATATAATAGGTAAAGGTTCAGATTATTTTAGTAATGGTTCAATAAAAATAATTAATGGAAAAAATAAAGATATGATAACTGAGGTTAAGAAATCAGATTGTGGGCAACTCATATTAAAATTTAAATTTCCTTTTGATATTAATATAGGTGATAAATTTGAATTAACTGTTGGTTGTGATAAAGAATTTAATACATGCATCTCGAAATTTAACAATGCAATAAATTTTAGAGGTGAACCAAACTTACCTAGAAGTAAAAAACTATTTAAAATATACTAATGTCTAAAATTTATTCAACTAGAATACAAAAAATTGCAAGAACTTGGATTGGCACAAAATTTCATTATCGCGCAAGAATAAAAATAAATAAAAGAAATAATGGTGGTGTTGATTGTATAGGATTAATTTTAAAAGTTGGTGAAGAAATAAACTCAACTTATAATGGGAAAAATATAATCTCATTTGATGATACCAACTATTCTAAATTCTTTGGTGGATTTGAAATGAAAAAGTTTTTAGATAAATATTTTTTAAAAATAGATAAAGGGTATGCAAAGTCTGGTGATATTGCATATATAAACTTTAAAAATGGATTAGAACACGTGGCAATACTTAGTGATATTGGTCTAATTCATTGCTATGTTGAAGTAGGAAAAGTCGTCGAACATTTTATTACAGAGTATTGGAAAGGAAAAATAAAAAACTTTTATAGATATCCAAAGCTATAGGAAGAATCTATATTCTATTTTAAATTCATCATTGTTTACGTTTCCCTTTACTTTATAGTAACTTTTGATATTGGAGTAATTTAACAATACTTTACAATAATCTGTTGGTAACCAATTGAAGCCAAGTAAAAGTATTTTATGTCTTCCCATATCTAAACTATAATTGCTTCTGTTAGCTATTGCGTTAGTAAATTGGTATCTTGCAACTGTTTCAAATGTGCCAATTCCACCTTTGTCAACTGGATTTTTTACCTTCAGTTTTTTTATTACACCGTTAATTTTTTCATAATTTTTTACTTCGCCAGTTAATACATAATTAAATTCAGAGTAAAAGTTATAAAAATCAAAATATTTACCTTTTAGTTCTTCTATAAATGGGTTCATTTTAACATAAAAGATTCCAGATTCTAAAGTAAAGTTTTTTAATCTTGATGCAAATTCAAGACCAGTTGAATTAAGTCTTTTTATACCAAAACCATAATAAATATTATTTATCTCTTTATCTTCTTTTTTCTTTTTGTCATTATATATAAAACTATTATTTAATCCGAGATGTATGACATTATCTTCATTTTCCTTAAAATAAAAAGTTCTGAGAGTTAAAAC
>CAKVBE010000095.1 GCA_934725005.1 uncultured Rickettsiales bacterium
GTGGTGCACCATCAGAAGGTGTAATTAATTCGTTATTGTTGTCGAAAAAAAAAGAAGAAATTATAGGTATGGGTTCAGAACCTTCTGATCTTGTGTTATCAAATGCTAAAAGAAAATATTATGTTCCATATGCTAACACTTCAATATATAAAGAAAATTTAATAAAAATTTTAAATAAAGAGCAGCCAGATTTAATTCATTTTCAAAATGACTTGGAAGTTTTTCACGCATCATTGTTAAGAGACGAAATTCACAAAACTGGTTGTAAAACCTTTATGCCTGAACATAATGTAATAGATATTTGTGTAAATAAATGGAAATCATATCAAGCATTTCGAAACGGTGGTATAAAAGTTCCAACTAATATACTTATAAACAATGAAGAAGATTTAAAAGAAGCGTTTTCAAAATTAGCAGATAATAATGGTAATGTTTGGTTTAGAGCATCTTCTATTGGTGGTGGAGGTAAGGGTTCAATTCCAACAAATGATTATCAATTAGCAAAATGTTGGATTGATAGAGCAAAAGGATGGGGAGATTTTATAGCCGCAGAAATGCTTACCCCTGAAACTATTACTTGGCTATCGATTTGGTATGAAGGAGAACTTGTTGTTGCTCAAACAAGAAAAAGAACAGGTTGGATACATGGTAATAGAAGTGCATCAGGAGTAACAGGAGTTACAAAAGTTGGTATTACTTGTTCTGATGAGCTTGTTAATAGAACTGCAATTAATACAATAAAATCTGTTACAAATAAACCTCATGGAATATTTGGTGTTGATATGGCTTATGATAGAGATGGCATACCAAATCCAACCGAAATTAATATTTCAAGATTTTTTACAACAGTGTTATTTTTTACGCAGGCTGGACTTAACATGCCTGAAATATTCAAAGATATAGCATTATATAATGAATTTCCAAATCTTGATAAAAAAATAAATCCATTAGAAGATGGGCTTTTATGGTTAAGAGGCATGGATACAAAACCAAGATTAATGAGAAAAGAAGATGTTGAACGAGAGGTGATTACTTTATAATGAATATACTTATAACAGGTGCAACAGGTTTTGTAGGTTCAAAAGTCTTACAAAAAATTATTAAAAAATATTCGAAAGATAATGTAATAGCTTTATCATCAAAAAATTTGAATATAAAAACAATTTTACATAATAATTATAATTTTGATGAAAATTATTTATTTAATAATGGTTGTAAAGATGTTGATACGATAATACATATTGGTGCTTTTATTCCAAAAACATCAAGTGATGCTAATAATATGAATAATTGCACTTCAAATATTAGTAGTACTTTGAAATTAATAAATTCAAAATTACCAAAATTAAAAAGGTTTGTTTTTATTAGTACAATTGATATTTATTCAGAAGATAGTGATGTATTATCTGAGTCTTCAAAAGTAAAACCTGTTAGTTTGTATGGTTGGTCAAAATTATATTGCGAAGAAATGATAAAAGTTTTTTCAGAAGAAAGAAAGATTACATATCAAATACTAAGATTGGGACATGTTTTTGGTGAAGGAGAAGAAAAATATCAAAAAATACTACCTTTAACAATAAAAAAAGTTATAAATAACGAAGAAATACAAATTTGGGGAGATGGTAAAGCTATAAGAACATTTATATATATTGATGATGTAGTTAAAGCTATAATCAATTCTGTAAATTTACAATCTTCAAACATAATAAATATAGTTGGAGAAGAACAAATAACAATAAAAGAATTAATTAATAAAGTTATTAAAATATCCGATAAAAATATTAAGATTTCACATGTAGAAACAAATATTCCTAATAGAAATTTAATATTTGATAATAGCTTGATGAAAAAATTATTATTATCGGAAATAACAAAGTTTGATAAAGGTTTAGAAAAAGAATATCATTATATGGAGAATTTGTAATGAATATTTTTTTTGATTTAGATGGTACTTTAGTAGATGCTTCTGAAAGATTATATTGTTTATTTTGTGATTTAATTCCGGAATGTACATTTACAAAAGAAGAATATTGGGATTTAAAAAGAAATAAAATAAATCATCAAAAGATTCTTGAAAAATATTTTCCACAATATAATTTTAGTGAATTTAATTTTAAATGGCTATCATTAATAGAAGATACAAAATATTTAAAATTGGATAAATTGTATGATTTTACAATTGATTTATTAGAAAGTTTAACAGAAAACCTTTATTTAATAACGGCAAGACAATCAAAAGAAAACTTATTAAAAGAATTAGAAAGTTTAAATATAAAAAAATATTTTAATGAGATATACGTTACAGAAAATAAACTTACCAAAGAAGATATGTTTAGAAACATGAACTTGGATAGAAACTGTATTTTGGTAACAGATACAGGCAAAGATATAATGATGGCTCAAAAAGTTAATATTAAAACTGTTGGAGTTACTTGGGGGTTTATGAATAAAAAAAATTTAATTGAATATAAGCCAAATTATTTGATTGACAGACAAAGTAAATTAAGAGAGATATTAGGAGACTGCAAAAATGATTAATAAATCTAAAATTGTCAAAACTATAACCGCTTGTGTTCCAGGAACAGCTTGTAATTTTAAATGTAAATATTGTTATATCGGTAATTGTTGTGATGAAGATCATAGAACTCCGACGAAATTTTTATATAGTGTAGAACATATGATAAAAGCTTTTTCTCCGGAACGATTAGGAGGGATTGCAGATATTATAGTCATTGGTAATGGGGAAACTTTATTACCACCAGAAGTAGTTCCATTTATAAAAGGATTATTAAAACAAGGGCATGTTGTAGAATTAGCTACAAATTTAACATTGAATGATAGAGTTGATGAACTATTAAATATGAGTAAAGAAAATCTTAGCCGTTTGGTTATGAGACCTTCTTTCCATTATAATGAGTTGAAAAGATTAAATAAAATTGATGATTTTTTTAATAATTTAAATAAATTTAGAGAAGCAGGTTCTGCATGTATTCCTTTTATGGTTATATGTAATGAATACATGCCAGTTTTAGATGAAATAAAATCTTTATTTCAAAATAAATTTGGTGCTATGCCACAATGTACACCTACATTAACATATGAAAAGAAGAGTGATATTAATCGTTTTGGTAAAGTACAAACTGACCCTATTATTACACAAGAATTAAAAAATTTAATAAAAGAAAAATTTAATTCAAATATTTTTGATTTATGTTGTGACTATTTAAATGTTGACCCAAAGCAAGTCTTTTGTTATGCAGGTAAATATTCTTTTACCGTTACATTAGATAATGGAAATGTTCAAAAATGTCATTGTGCTCCTCCAGAATTTAGTATGTTTAAAGATTTAAATCGTTCTCTTGATATGGAAGCAATAGGTTCTAATTGTTGTATTAATACTTGTGCAATGCAATATCAATTTATAGCACAAGGGTTATTAGAAAATTGTGCAGAAGATTTGACACATTATTCTTTAGTGTGGAAGGATCGTGAAAATTATTGTAATGAAGAAGTAAAGAGATTGCTTAATTTTAATTATTTACAAGAAAATTTAAAATATACTGATTCTCAAAAAGAACAAATAAATAAACAAGTTAAAGATAAATATGAAGAATATAATTTTAACTTATTAAAACCAAGTTTAAAAAATATTATAAGATACAAGATATATAAGTATTTTGAAAATGAATTAATTAAACGTAAGTTGATAAAGTAAATTTTGAGGAGTTATATATGAATAATGAAAAAATTGTAAAATATATCCATGCTATACAATCTGGTACAATATGTAATTTAAGCTGTAGCTATTGCTATGTTCCAACATTAAAAGATGAACAAAGAAATCAACCTGTAAAATTTAATTATCCATTAAAAGATATTGCAAAAGCAATATCAAAGGAAAGGTTAGGTGGAATGGCTTTGATTACTTATGTTGGAGGAGGAGAAACCTTTCTTACCGATGATTCTATTGAATTATTGAGATTGTTTTTAGAAGAAGGTCATATCGTGAATGCGGTGTCAAATTTAACATATACTCCTGCAATTGAAAAAATTTGTCAATTCCCTGAAGAATTAAGACAAAGATTACAGTTTAGTGCATCATTTCATTATCTAGAATTAAAAAGAAAAAATTTATTAGATACATATTTTGATAATTTGCAAAAACTTGACATTGCTGGTATTACGTATTATATAAATTTGACATTTTGTGAGGATTATGTTCCATATATGGATGAAATTAAAGATATTTGCATCAAAAAAACTGGACGAAATCCTTTTATTTTATATTGTCTTGATGCCAATGATTCTTGGAAAAGATCTAGTATATATACAAAAGAATTCATAAATGAACTTATTAAGAAATATGATTGTGATTATTTAAAAATTGAAGATGATATTTCTTACGGTAAATATCAAAATAAATTTTGTTACATGGGAGATTGGGGCTTTATATATAATTTAGAAACGGGAACAATAAGTGCTTGTTTCGACTCTCCTGCGACACAAAATATTGTAGAAGATTTATCTAAACCAATTAAATTTGAAGCAGTTGGTACTTGTTGTTCCAGTTATTGTTCTATGG
>CAKVBE010000096.1 GCA_934725005.1 uncultured Rickettsiales bacterium
AAGGTTCAACACCAATTTGCATAAGTCTTGGTATAGCAGAAATCGCATCATTTGTATGTAAAGAAGTATAAACTTGGTGACCTGTCATAGCGGCTTGTGTAGCAGCAATAGCAGTTTCTTTATCCCTAATCTCACCAACTAAAATTACATCTGGGTCTTGTCTTAATAAAGTTCTAATTCCATCAGCAAAATCGCAACCAATTTCTGGATTAATATTTGACTGTCTTATCAATGGTATTCTATATTCAACAGGATTTTCAAGTGTCATTATATTCTTTCCAATATCATTTATCATAGAAAGAACAGTATATAATGTGGTTGTTTTACCACTACCTGTAGGACCAGTTATAATAACAATTCCCTCAGGTTTTTTTACACATTTTTTTATTATATTTTGACTATATTCGGTATATCCCAACATATCCAAACTAAGAATAGCTGTTTTTTCGTCCAAAATTCTTATAACTATATTTTCACCATCAACAGTTGGTTGTGACGACACACGAAAATCAATATTTCTTCCCAAAATATTTGCATTAATTCTACCATCTTGACTTTTTCTTGTTTCAGCAATATTCATTCCTGAGAGAATTTTAATTCTAACAGCTATTGACGACCAATAATCTTTGTGAAAGGTTCTTATTTGTTCCATCCTTCCATCTATTCTATATCTCAATCTTAAAAAGAAGTTTTCGGGCTCAAAATGTAGATCCGACGCCCCTACTCTAACAGCATCTGTTAATAATGCATCCACTAAACGCACCATAGGGCTTTGATAATTACCACGCATCGAGTCCTGGTCATCAATATCTTTAGTACCACTTTCAATTTCTTTTAAAATTCCATCAATAGACATTTCATAATCATAATATTGATTAATTATATCTATTATGTCCGTCTCAGATGCATATATTGGTTGTATTTTACATTTTGGAAAAAACCTTTTTATCTGATCTATAGTAATAATATTAAAAATATCTGCTATCGCAACAACAACGGTATCATCTTTCATACTAATAGGAATGACCAAATTTTGCGTGGCAAAACTTTTTGGAACCTTTTTTATCAAACTTTGATCAATAATAATCGACTTAAGATTGATATTTTTTACACTGGACGACTTATTTAATATTTCACTTAAAGTAGATTGGCTGACAAAACCAATTCTAACTAATATAGACGCTATAGTTGCATTATTATCGTTATCTCTTTGTTCTTTTAATGCAACTTCAAGTTGATCTCTAGAAATAATTTGTTTTTTCAATAGCTCAGAAATTAAATCAGCATCACTAATATCGTTTGTTTTTTGCTCCCCAGGAAACTTATTATTGTTTTTGCTATTATTTTTAGTGGATGATGTTACATCTTTATTATTTTCCATTTTATTTAAACAAATTTCTTAGCGCAACTAGTAATACAAATATCAAAATTAGTCTTACTATTTTATAAAATTCCACCTTTTTCCAAGGTTTAATTAATAGCGCTTTTTCAAATAATTCTTTTGTTTTTTCTTTTGCTAAATCTTTTTTATAATTTTTTAATTCATCCTCAGATAAAGACTTTATATATTCATTATGCTTATATTTTTGAATTTTAGAAACGTCATACTCTGGATGAACACTCACAGCCTTTATTATAAAAAATAAACATAATAGATTATACACTATATAAATTATATTCAATAATGCGAAATTTAAAATATTGTACAATTTAAAAATAATAAAACATACAATAATGTTCGGAATTAAGCACCAAAACCATAACATTTTATTTAAATTTTCTTCTCCAGCAACACATTTATTAAACGACTTTCCAATGCAATATACTTTTCTTTTAAAATACTCAACAAACTTATTATCAAACATAAACAAATTTTTATTTACATATTAACACTATGAATTTTACAGCATATTTTTTAATTTACAATTTTATTATTTAAGTGGAACTATCTGATAACACTCATGCAAAAAATGTAATCATAAAAA
Source organism: uncultured Rickettsiales bacterium (assembly GCA_934725005.1). Next base: position 1,986 of record CAKVBE010000096.1, read on the forward strand.
GAAAAATATTTTTTATAAATAACCGAAAAAATGATGTAATACCGTACTAATCAAAACATACGGCATACTTTGAATAAAGTTACATGTTAATTATTTAATGCATTTTGGTTAAAATTTTTAAAAAAACATATTTTCAATTTTCACAAAGAATAATAACCAAAAACCATTAATTAACATATTACAGAAGCATATGTCATACTAAACATATTTCAAATAATTAAAATGAAACCCTGATCAACATGTAATTAATCAACATATTATTTAGTAAAAACTCTGACAAAATTTTCGCTTTATCTAAATCAATAATTAAAACTATGTCAATAATATTTTAATAATTACTATCCCTTAATAATCTCTGTTCATTCCTTTTTTGATCTCTTTCCTTTATAGTTTCTCTCTTATCATAAAGTTTTTTACCTTTTGCGACCGCTATTTTTATTTTAGCAATGTTTTTATCATTTATATACAACACAGTCGGAATAACAGTGAAACCTTTTAGTTTTATTTTACCTATTATTTTCTTTATCTCTTTCTTATGTAATAAAAGTTTCCTCTTTCTCAATGGCTCATGATTAAAAATAGTGGCCATTTTGTACGGCGATATGTGCGCGTTAATTAAAAGTAATTCACCAGATTTTGAAAATTCTATAAAAGCATCCTGAATATTTGCCTTACCATTCCTTAGAGATTTAATTTCTGAACCATATAAACATAAACCCGCTTCATATTCATCTTCCAAAAAATATTCGAACCTAGCCTTTTTATTTTGTGCTATGATTTTATATGGAGAATTATTTTTCATGATCAATGCCAAGTAATTTCTTCAGATAAATGTCAGCATCAAAATTGCTCAAATCATCAATTTTTTCGCCACTACCTATTGCAAAGACAGGCCTTTTTATTTCATTAACAATGGAAATTAAAGAACCACCTTTTGCAGTCCCATCAAGTTTATTCATTACAATACCATCAATATTTATAGCTTCACCAAATATCATAGCTTGACTATTTGAATTTTGTCCTATTGTTGCATCCAGTACTAACAAATTCTTACAATAAGCATTTGGATCAAGTTTTTTAATAATGTTAACTATCTTCAATAGTTCATTCATTAAATTAGCATTGTTTTGTAATCTTCCAGCCGTGTCAACAAGCAAAACATCATAATCTTCAGACTTAGCCTTGTTGTAAGCTGCATAAACAACCGAGGCTGGATCTTGTTGTTCTTTATTCCTCAATATAACATCAACATTGGCTTTTTCAGCCCAAACTTCCAATTGCTCACTAGCTCCAACTCTAAAAGTATCACAACCAGCTAACAAAACTTTTTTACCATCTTTTCTTAACTTATTTGCTAATTTTCCTATAAACGTTGTCTTTCCAGAACCATTAACACCAAGAAACAACAAAACATGTGGCTTTTTAGTACCATCATCAAAATTTAATATACTATTGTCTCCAACACTTTTGAATATAAACATTAATTTATTGTAGATAATATTTTTAATGTCGTCTAAATTTGTTTCTTTGTTAAATCTATTATTTCTTATAAACTCAATTATATCTTCAACTATATAAACATTTATGTCAGAAGTAATCAATAACTCCTCTAATTTTTCTAAGGAATTTTCGTCTATTTTTTTACTGTTAAATATAGAGGATAGCCCTTTCGATATTTTTGATGAGCTTTTGAGTAATTCTTTTTCCTCTTTTGTTTTATTTTTTAAAAAGTTAAACATAGTACTTTTTATTAAATTTGTTATATAACACGCGCCTTAAATAAATCTTGTATATGCAATAATCCAATAACCTTCATATTAGAATCGACAACGAACAACACTTGTATATAGCCTTGTTTGTTGTTCATCAAAGCAACAGCTTCAACAGCAAGTGAATTAGGATAAATATGCTTTGGACTTTTTGTCATAATCGACTCTATATTTTGAATCATTATATTGCCAAACTCATTTATTTTTCTTTTTAAATCACCATCAGTTATAATACCTACTAATCTCTCTTCATCATCTACTACTCCAACACAACCAACATTTTTATCCATCATCTCAGCTAGTGCTTTTTGCATCGTTGAATTAATATTCACTAATGGTATATTTGTTGTTCTCATAATATCAGACACTTTTAAAAGCATCGAACCAAGTTTTCCACCTGGGTGAAATAACTTATAGTTTTCACTATTGAAACCCCTTATTTTTATCAAAACCGTAACAACCGCATCAAAATAAGCAAAAAACATAATCATGCTAGTTGTAGGTGATTTGACTGGATTTGTTTCCTCTATCTCTTCCAAAACTATAGCTAAATCTGATGATTTTGAGATAAAAGAATCTCTACTTCTAGTTAATGAGATTAATTTTATTCCACATCTTTTGCAATATGAAACTAGATCAAACAATTCTTTGGACTCACCAGAATTCGACATTAATATAACAATGTCATCTCCAGTAATCATACCAAGGTCACCGTGACTTGCTTCAGTCGGATGTATATAGAACGCAGGTGTTCCAGTAGAAG
>CAKVBE010000097.1 GCA_934725005.1 uncultured Rickettsiales bacterium
GATCGTAATAGGAATATTTATAGGAACATATTTTTTAATTAATTACTTACCAGTAGGTAAGTTAGGAGCAATAGGAAGAAGTGTAGAAGCGATACGAACTGTAATGAAATCAACAGATGAAGCTGCTTTAAATTATGCAACAGCTGGAAGATATTCGACCTATCTTGAGGCGTGGGAATATTTTTTACAGCACCCACTTAGAGGGATTGGTTGGAATCAGTTTTCTGCAATTAATTACAATCAATATCTTGGAACAAATCTTGCCAATGTTCATAATATATATATTCAATTGCTGTGTGATTCCGGAATAGTTGGTTTTTTTTGCTTCTTAATTCCAGCATTATATAGTATAGGAAAATCAAGAAAAAGAGACAATACTGAAATTGATAATTTTTCATTAATATATCAAATTTTCTTTTTGCTATTTGGCATCACGGAGACAGTATTTGACTTTTTTATTAGTTACTTTATTTATTATATTTGTTTAAGCATTTCATTAGGTAAAAATATTCAAAAGTAGAGAGATAAATTATGAAAATGCGAATTGAGTTTTGGGATTATTTAAAAGGAATATGTATTTATTTAGTGGTTTTAGGACATTGTTGCAGAACAATTGGTGATTTTTACGGATATGATAATAGTGGTGCAGACATATGGCTGGTCAGGTTTATTTATTCTTTTCATATGCCATTATTTATGTTTATCTCAGGGTACTTCGCATCTCATGGAAAATTTAGAGACGTTTTAAAAAGAAAGGTCAGTCGATTAATAATTCCAATATTATTCTGGACATGTTTAAAATCTGCATTACGGATTAACACAGTAAATTCTGTCAATCAATTGATTAAAATGTTTTTAATAAGATTTTTAACAAATTATTGGTTTTTATGGGCGATATTTGCTTTTAATATTATTATCCTAATTTTAGAGAATATAAAAATAAAAAACAAGTATCGTATTTTGGTTTTATTATGTATAGGTCTTGTCTTGATACCAGATTGTTTTCCATCTTTTTCTGCATATAAATTTATGTTACCATATTATGTATTAGGTTCATGGATAAAAGAAAGAGACTTTATTAGGAATATAAAATTATGGATTGAGGGTTCAAATAAAAAAAACATTGTTGCTATTTTCAATATCTTGTTTATAGTTTTATTTCTTTTTTATAAAGCACAATATATTATAGATGTAACAGATATATATATTTTTAGGGGAAATATAATAAAGTATTTATATATAGATGTGTATAGATGGATGATAGGAGCTGTTGGAGCGGTAACTGTTATCTTAAATATATATTTAATTTGGGGCTTTTTAGAGCAATCTTCAAGTGTTATTAAAAAAATAGTATTATATTGTGGAAGAAATTCCTTAGGAATTTATATTATACATTATTTTATTATTGATTATGGGCTGATTTTTGTTATGAAAAAGATAGGAATATTTTCAATCAGTTTGCTTATTGTGTTTAGTATTTTTGTGACGATAGGTACATGTATTTTGATATATATAATCAAAAAAATTAAATTGGGTAAAATTGCATTAGGTGAATTTTAAGAATGAAAGAATATTTTGATAAATATAATAAAATCAGTTTTTTTATGGCGTGTATGATAGTAATTAGACATTCCTTAAATTATACGGAGTATTTGAACATAACAAAAGGCGTGTATTACTTTGAAAAGTTTGTCTACTGTTTTACAGGATTTGCTACAATGCTATTTGCTTTATTGGCTGGATATAATTTATTCCTTGTAGAAAGTGAAAAGGCTCTTTTCTCGAAATTGAAAAAGAGAATTTATTCTTTACTCATTCCCTATGTTATCGGGGTAACAATTAATTGGCTATTATTTGCAGTATTGCCATATTTACCAGTCATAAAAAAGTATATATCTAGTAGACTATACCCGTTGTCAATGAAATCGTATATTATCACGATTTTGACGGGAGGAGGGACTCCATTATGGTATTTGAGAAATTTGATAATAATGGTAATAATAAGCCCTTTAATTTATAAAATTATATTTATAAATAAAAAGGTAGCAATAGCAAGTATATGTATATTATTGGGAATATGGTGTTTTTTTCCAAAAGATCAATTTAGTATATTTTATTTTAGTGTTGTATTTCTTGTCGGAGCATATATAGCCCAATATTATAGTGAAAAATGGATGCAAATAGAACACAAAAGATTGTGGTTTATTCTTTTGTTGTTACTTTTAGTTTTAGATACTTTTTTCCATTTTTCAGAACATGAGCAGATTAGGTTACCATATACGATAATATGTGCATGTATTTTTTGGAAAACCTGTAATTTTACAAGAATAAAAAAGTATGATTTTATGAAATTTAGTTTTGGTATATATATATATCATTATTTTATTAATGAGTGTTTGAATAAATTTTTTTATGTGTTTTTGGGAGATACAATGTTGGGAGCCCTGATAAATTTATTTTTATCGCCAGTAATAAGTATAGCATTATTATTAGGAATATTTTACTTTATAAAAAAAGTTAAACCCAATATTATTTCGGTTATATTAGGTGGAAGAATTTAAGATGGAGAAGCGAAGTAAATTAAAACGAAATTTAATATATCAAAGTGGATATAGATTATTGACGATAATAACACCTTTAATTACATCGCCGTATTTAGCACGTGTTTTGGGAGCAGAAAAGTTAGGAATATATTCATATACATTATCAATAGTAAGTTATTTTACAATGATAGCTTTTTTGGGAACAGAGACATATGGAAATAGAACGATAGCTCAGGTAAATACATATAATGATAAAGATGCATTGAGCCGAACATTTTGGGGAATTTACATTGGACAAGCTGCATGTTCGACATTGGCAGTGATTTTATATATGTTTGTTGTGTTATTGTTTGTTAAAAACAATAAATATATTTTTTTGCTTCAGGGAATATGGATTATATCTACAATGTTGGATATAAATTGGTTTTTCTTTGGAATCGAAGAGGTAAAGCTTACAGTAATTAGAAATGCTTTAGTAAAAATTATAGGCATAGGAAGCATACTTTTATTTGTTAAGTCAGAAAATGATTTGTGGATATATACATTAATAATGGCTGGGACTATGGTTATGAGCCAAATTATAATGTGGATGTATATTCCTAAATACATATCTAAAACGAAGATAAGTTTTTCTGATGTTATACACCATTTTAAACCTAATATAGGGTTATTTATTCCGTTGATAGCGAGTAGCGTATATTGGACGATGGATAAAACAATGTTAGGTTTATTAAGCACTTATGAGAGTACAGGGTATTATTATAATGCAGATAAAGTAATGAATATTCCTCTCAATTTAGTAATAGGTTTTGGGGCAGTTATGTTACCGAGAATGTCTGCTTTAATTGAAAAAAATGACAAAACTGGATGGAAAAATCTTTTTAAAAAGACTTCTGAGTTTTATTTCATGTCTGCTTGTGCTATAGGGGGAGGTATAGCTGCGGTTGCAAATGAATTTGTTCCAATTTTCTTTGGAAATGGTTATGATGAGTGTGTATTGTTAATTGAGTTGTTTGGTCCTATTTTAGTGTTGAAAGCAATAAATGATTTGATTAAGAATCAATGCATATTGCCATTGGGAGAAGAAAAAAAATATACAATAATTGTTTCTTTGGGTGCAATGGCAAATCTTATAGCAAATCTTATATTAATTCCTCGCTACGGAGCACTTGGAGCGTTAATTGGAACCGGAGTTGCAGAAATTGTAGTAGTGGTATTCGAATTTTTGTTGGAAAAAAAATACTTATCGATTTCTTTAGTGATTGCAAAAAATTATTGGTATGTGTTTATATCAACAATAATGTATGTATTAGTTCGGAGCATATCATGTATTTTAGATTTGAAAATAATTTATAAATTATGTGTAGAAGTGATCATAGGAATACTTATATATCTTATAGGGTGTTTCTTTTTTTGGAGATTTTCAAAAGAATCGTCATTTAATTTAAAAAAGATAATAAATAAGAAAATTATGGAAGAATAATGGTTCTTATATGATGGTAAAAAAGAGTAAAGGAGAAATAGATTATATAAATAATCATGAAGATACATTATGAAATGGATAAGCTATGCAGGGTTATATGTCGGTAGTTTTCTTATATTGGATTGTATTGTTAGTGGGATTACCCACCGCCCCAAAAAAGAAAAAGGAGAATATTTTGATAAATATAACTCGTTATGTTTAAAAGGTATTGCTATGTTATTAATAATGTTTTGTCATTATATGGGTACCTTTGGTGATGGTGTAACATATTTTACACCATTAGGGGGGATAGGAGTGACAATCTTTTTAATGTTATCAGCATATGGGTTAAATGAATCATTTAAAAAAAATGGCTTGAATCGATGGTGGATAAAAAGAATCCTAACAGTATTTTTACCATATATATGTGTACAATTAGTATTATACTGGCCATTCGAAAAAATAAATTTCCGGAAATT
>CAKVBE010000098.1 GCA_934725005.1 uncultured Rickettsiales bacterium
GTCAAGAAGTATGTACTATCGATTTGGCTGCTAAATACAATGAATGTGATTTCGCTAATATTTATGTAGATGTAAATGATTTGTATTTAGAGGAAAAGAATAAGATTAAAAAAACTGATGCAAAAAGTTTTTCCGAAACATTTAAGTTAATCAGTAATAATTTCGGTCTTGATTCATTAAAAGGAACTTTTGATGTTGATGGTAAAGATGTAACAGTGGATATTAGTAGAAATTACAATAAAGAAAGTAATTTAATCGATAGTTATATATCAAAATTAAAAGTATGTGTTAATAAAACTAAAAATGAGGGATTAAGCTTTAGTGGAGTTGAAGGGTTTGATGATAAGATTGAACATTTGGAGAAGATTGATTCAACAATAGTAACGAAAGTTGATATTAATAACAAAATAAGTGAAATTGCAGGAGTTTTAGGAGCTGAAGAAAAAGAATCTGAAGGCATAAAAGATTCGAATGGAAAAGAAATAACGCCATCTTCAGTTTATTATGAAGATCCGAAAGTTTCAATTAATGTTAATTTAGATATTACTGATAATAATGGGGAAAAGGTAAGATTAGGATTATTACAATGCTATAATTTGGAAGAATATAAAGGTTCAATGGATTATTTTAATAGTGTTGTTGATAATTGTGAAGAAACAAGTACTTCAAACATGAAGGCTTATGGTGTTACAGAGTGTACAAATAATGGAAGCAATATTTTTATTAAATTAAAAACGTTAGGTGCGTCAAAAATCAACAGCTTTTCAATTAATCAAGGTGGTGGTATTCCTGATTTATTTGAAGAAGACACGACTGGGTCTGAAACAAGTTATAAGTTTCCTGTATCTTTTGGTGAAAATTCATATATTACAGTTCTACCATTGAGTGATAAATTTGAACTAAAAAGTGTTAGTGGTCCTAATACAAAATTAACTATTACCTCAAAAGAACTTAATTCCAATGGTAATAGACTTGAGATATTTCTAGCAAGTAACAGTTTATCGGGCAGTGATTTATTTGATAATAATGGAAATGTTCGAGATAGTGATAATATCAAATGGTTAGTTAAATGTGATGGAAGCAGATGTGATGAAAGTGGATTATATAAGTTCAATAGCAGTGGAAAGCTTGTATCAAAAACTACCGGTAGTTTGGGTATAAATCTCGATTCTTCAGCTGATAAATCAGACAATGAAGTAATAGAATTTATAAATAGCAAAGAAAGTATTAAAGATCTTGTAATGTACTTTAAAATTAGTGATATAAATAAAGATTCTACCGATAATAATGGTTCTTATAAAGTTAAAGTAACAAATACTGGCAGTACAACAAATTATGTTTCAAGTGTATTTAAGGTATTAATCAACGAAATAACTTCATTAATGGATGGAAAGAGTTTTGACTTGGCAAAAAATATTTCTGGTGATAGTTATATGACCTGTGATAAAACTAGTGGTGTTACATGTTATCGTTATGATGAAACAGATATAAAAAGTAATGGTGAAAAATGTACTGATGGTGATTATTGTTATATGTCGTGTGATATTTTGTCTACAGAAGAAGAATATAAGTCAAGATGTGAATACATATACAATAATGGTGGGTTTTTAAAATCAATTTATACATATGTTATAATGAATACGACATATCAATTTTTATTGAAGTTATGTCTTGTAGCTACAATGATTTTTTATGGATTTGGCTATTTTCTTGGTTTGAGTAGTTTCAGTCAAGAAGAATTGGTTAAAAAAATGATTAGGATTGTTATAGTTTATACTTTAGTAAGTCCTTTTGGTTGGAACATATACAACAAATATGTTGTAAACTTTTTCAAGCAAGGTGTTGATTCATTATTATACTTAATATCAAGCGGCTTTGAGGTTGGAACTGATAATTTGATAGATACATATTTACAAAGAGGTGATTTCACGGATAAAAATGTGCTATTCAGTAGTGGATATGATAACATAAAATTGATATTTTCTGAAGCTATTTTTAATAAAGTCTTAGGATTAGTATTTTCCGGTTGGTATGGTCCTATATACTTTTATCTAGTATTTTCAGCAATTGTGAGTTATTGTGTGGCATTTATAACTGCGATTTTGATGTATGTTAGCGCGCAAGTATTCTTATCTATTTTACTAGCTGTTGGTCCATTAATATTCATGTTTTTATTTTTTGAAAAAATGAAAAAGACATTTGATAATTGGCTAGACATGTTAATTAGTTTCTCATTGCAACAAATATTTGTTGTTCTGACATTATCATTTTTTAATAGTTTAATATTTATTATTATTAAACATGTGTTTACATATACTGTTTGTTGGAATAATATATTATCATTAACACTGTTTGGAAGCCCGTTGTCATTGCTATTATTCTGGAAGATTCCTAGTGGTTCAACATCTGGATCAACACTTAATTTACAAGCTGCAGCTGAGAATGGTCCTGGTTTTTACAATATAATGCTATTTTATATTGTTGGTACGTTAATGGGCAAATTCATATCTAGTATGGCTGATATGGCACAAGAATTTGTCGGTGGCGTAAAGATTTCAGACTTTACAAAATCTTTAAGTGGAAAAATTGAAAATGCTGGTGGATTTGCTAAAAATATTGTAAAAACGAGTTTAAAACAGCCTTTAAATATTGTTGGCAATAAGATTGATGCATTTAATAAACGTGCTGGTGGAGAGTATGATGAAAAGTACAAAAATAGAAAAAATAGCATAAATGATGACAAGTCAAATGATAATAAGAGTAATGATAAAAATGATTTGGTATCCAAGCTTAATATGGGAAGCGTAAATGATGATCAGAATAAAAATACGAATAACTCATAAGATAGAACTTGTAATCTGATTTATCATACAAAGAAATTTTGATATATTATCAGCTGAGCTTTAAATTATTTGGTATTCGGTTTAAAAACTGAGTACCGTTTTCTATTGTATTATTGTATCTTGAAAAATTATTATGAACAGTATTTAAGCATAGTCTTGATTTATATTCAGTTGATAGTATAGTATGAATATATGTTATATTTATTCTATTTTTTAAGTAAAACTTAGATAAATATAAAAATAATATGTTGCAAAAGTATTTTAAAAAAATAACATAATTATGTTCATTTTTGAAAAATTAATGTAAATTATGCCATTTGTAGAAGCAAATACAAGATTCATTATTGATGCAATATTAACAAATAAGGGCTGGATTTTAGACCCGAAAAATAAAAATAAAAATGTTTATTTTGAAAGTGACATTTTAAATGTTCTTGATGATGATATATATGAAAAATTAAAAAATTCTAAAAAGAGACCAGACTATGTTTTATTAGATGATAATAAAAAACCGATAGCTGTTATTGAAGCAAAAGCCGGTGGAAAAGATCTAGAAAAAGCACTTGATCAAGGAACTGAATATGCAGAAATTTTGAGAGCTCCATTAATATTTGCTATGAATAACAGTTATTGTCAAACGAGACACCTGGTAAAGCAAAAACCACTCTATATAAATGAACAAGAAGTAAATGAATTAATTAAAACCAAAGAAGCTATAAAGTTCATATCAGAGGGAACTAATGAAATCTATACTATAAACAAAGAAATTCTGCTATCAAGACAAGAGTTAATTACAATATTTAAGAACATAAACGATAGTTTAAGAAGTGAAGGATTAAGTGCTGGTATTGAACGATTAACTGAATTTGCTAATATATTATTTTTAAAATTATACACAGAGAACGATAAAGAAAAAATTTGGAATAATTTAAAAAATACTCCAAATGATTTTTTAATTGACACGGTAAACTTGTCATTAAACAATATTCAAACAGAATATAAAACAGATATTTTTTCAAATATAAAAATCAAAAAACCAGACACAGTTAGAGAAATGATTACACGACTTGATAAACTTAAATTATCAAGTATTGATACAGATATAAAAGGTGATGCATTTGAATATTTTTTAAAAAGTTCAACAGCCACAAGTAATGATTTAGGAGAATATTTTACACCACGTCATATAGTTAAAGCAATTATAAATCTTATCAACCCAAAATTTGGTGAAAAAATATACGATCCGTTTTGTGGAACTGGTGGTTTTTTAACTGAAGCTTTCAATCATATAAAAGACAATACAATTATTGATACAGTGGAGAATAAAACAAAACTTACTCACCAAACAATTTTTGGAAGGGAAATAACAAGCAATGCTAGACTTGCAAAAATGAATATGATTCTACATGGTGATGGACACAATGGAATTGAACAAACAGATAGTCTAGACAACCCTATAACAAATCAATATGATGTTATTGCAACAAATATGCCATTTTCACAAAAAATAGTCAAATCAATTTACGATCCTGAAACAAAAAAGACAATAAAAAAGACACTATATTCAAATTTATATGAAAATGGCCTTGCAAGAAACAATGGTGATGGCGTATGCATGTT
>CAKVBE010000099.1 GCA_934725005.1 uncultured Rickettsiales bacterium
TTCCATTTGCGTTGTATGGAGAAATCCTAACTATTCTATGGACACCGTTTTCATTTTTTAGTTTTCCAAATACATTATCACCACTTATTTTGATTATTGCATTTGATATTCCTGCAACATCATCTTCTTGATAGTTTATTATTTCAATACTGTATTTATGTAAATTTGCCCACTTTACATACATGTTATATAACATGTTTGAAAAATCGCATGCATCAACGCCACCAACACCAGTATTGATTTCCAGAAAGCAGTCCATTTTGTCTTCTGGATCTTTAAAAATTAATTCAAGTTTTAGGTTATCTGTCTCTTCTTTTATATTCTTCAAACTAGAATAAATTTCGTTTAATATACTCTCATCGTCTTCAGCTATGCTTAATAATTCCTTATTGTATTCAAAGGAGTCACTAATTTTATTATATTCACCCAACCTGTTTTCTATTCTTGACTTTTCTTTCAATATTTTCTCGGCTTCTTCTCTGTTGTTCCATAGATTTTCATCTAAAGACTTTTTTTCTAATTCTGTTAGATCTCTTTTTAGACTTTCAATGTCAAAGACAGCCTCTTATATTTCTGATGTTATCTTCTATTGTGTTTGTCAACTCTTTGAAATTTTCTAAAAATACCATATTAAAATTTTGATTTTTATTAATTGTTGTTATAAAGTAATGTGTATTTTTAAAAAATAAAGAATGTTATTTTATAAGATTTTATATTGGTATTTACAAAATAATAATTTAAGTTATCTTTTTGAAAAAAAATAATATTTTTTATGGTTATTTGGATATTGACTGACAATAGAATTGGTAGTAACAATCAATCAATTGCAATTGGGGAGAGTTTAGGTGGATATTGTATCAAAAAAAATATAGTTTATAACAAAATGATACTTTTACCAAATATTGTTAGACAAAGTTCTTTACTTGGTATAGATAAAAAAAATAGCGATAATATTTTTGATGATTTACCTGATGTTGTTATATGCGCTGGAAGAAGGTTATCGAGCGTTGCACTGAACATAAAAAAAAGATCCAATAATAAAACGTTTGTTATAAATATTATGAATCCAAATTTAAATTTTAAAAAATTTGATTTAATTATTCTGCCAAAACATGATTGTACAAATAAACATATATTAGATAAATGTAAAAATATCATTGAAACAAATGGCACTTTGAATAGGGTTAATAGGGAAAAAATTTGCGAAGAAAATAGTAAATGGAATGAATTTTTTAAGAATTATAAGCATCCTTTGTACTCTTTGATTATTGGTGGTGATACAAAGGATTATAAATTTGATCCAGGCTATTTTGGTAAAATGGTTAAAAAATTATCAGAAATTGTTATAAAAGCTGGTGGTTCATTGTTGATCACTACGAGTCGTAGAACAAGTGATTTATGCATTAAAGAAATGAAATTAAATTTAAGATGTAATTATTACTTATATGATTGGAAACTAGAAAATGATGAATCAAATATGAACAAAAATAAATTAGGAAATCCTTATTATGCTCTCATGGGAATATCAGATTTTTTAATAGTTACCGGTGATTCAATGTCAATGGTTTCCGAATGTTGCTCTACCGGAAAACCAGTATATATTTATATGCCCGAAGATTCTATGGCAAAAAAACACAAACTATTTTGCAATAATCTATTGAAAAATGGTATTGTGAAGGTGTTTAACGATCTTACCGAAGAGATTGAACATTATAATTACGTCCCACTTGATGAAGTAAATAGAATAAAAAATGTTATTAATAATAAAATAAAGTAATTCATGTACCTATTTTATAGATTTCTGACAATAATATTGTCACCATTTATTAGTATCTATTTATGTATAAGATTAATTAGTGGAAAAGAAGATAAAAAGAGATTTAAAGAAAGGTTTGGGATATCAAGATTAAAGCGGCCAGATGGTGATATTTTGTGGATACAATGCGCTAGTGTTGGTGAAACAAATAGTGTCTTTCCGTTAATCGATAAAATATTAGTCGATAGTGAAGATGTGACCATATTAATAACAAGTGGGACTGTTACAAGTGCTTGTACTATTGAAAAAGCCATAGAAAAAAGAAATACAGATAGAATCATACATCAGTATACTCCAATTGATACATATTTTTCTATTAGGAAATTTTTGGAATTTTGGAAACCAAGAGCACTTGTAACTGTGGAGTCTGAAATTTGGCCAAATATGATAGTTATGTCACACAAATATTGCAAAAAAGTTATAATTATTAATGCAAAAATGTCTGAAAGATCATTTAGCAAATGGAAAAATTTTGGATCATTTAAAGAAAAGATTTTTAGTTCGATAGATGTGTGTTTCCCCCAGACGACTGATGATCAATTAAGATTTATTAATTTAGGAATTAAAAATACTTTATATTTGGGAAATATGAAATTTTCAATATCTGAGTTACCAGTTAATAATGTATATTTAAATGAATTAAAAAATTGCAGTGATGATAAGAAAAAGGTGTTATTTGCTTCTGTTCATTTGATTGAATTAGAAAAAATTATAAATACAATTAGATTAATTAAGAATAAAAATGTACTTTTTATTCTGGCTGTAAGACATCCTAATTTAAGTGACGAAATTTATTCAAAATTAGTTCAAAATAATTTTAATGTAAAAAGAAAAAGTAAAAATGAACTTATAACCGAGTGTACAAACATATATATGTACGATGAAATGGGTGAAATGGGTACCATGTTTGAATTTTGTAAAATATGTGTTATGTGTGGTGCGTTTGTTGATGGAATTGGTGGCCATACTCCGGTTGAACCAGCAAGTAAATCATGTGCCATAATTACACCTCCATATATGTTTAATAATAAATATTTATTCAAAGAGTTGGAAAAAAATGAAGGATGTATAATATGTAATGATATAGAAAATATAGAACAAGAAGTTTCTGAAAAAGTAGATTACTTGTTGGACAATATTAATGTGGTATTTAAAATTGGCAATAATGCAAAAAATACTTGCGATAAATTTGCCAATGTGGTGAGAGATTTAAAAAATAATGTTTTATATAACGTATATAGAAAATGAGTTTAGAAAAATATAATATAGTACACAAAAAAGTTGTTTCTTCAACAATGGACGAGGTTAAAAATTATGTAAATAATACTTTATTATTTGCTGATATGCAAACAGCTGGAAGAGGGAAGGGTGATAGAGTTTGGGTTTCTGAAGAAAATTTGAATCTTTATATGTCATTAGTGATTAATGCAACGGAACCTGATATAAACTATTCAAATTTTTCATTTTTATCAAGTGTTTGTGTTGTTGAGAGTTTAAATAATTTTACTGAAAATTTGAATGTTCAAACTAAATGGCCGAATGATGTTTTAATTAACCAAAAAAAAGTTTCCGGTATTTTATTAGAGTTTGATTTAAATAAAGGAATTTTAGTAATAGGAATTGGTGTAAACTTATTTTCATATCCTGAGAATGCTATGTTTACAGCAACAAGTGTTAAAAATGAGGGCTTTAGCATTGAAAGAATGAAATTTATAAATTTTTTTCTTGAAAGATTTGACTATTATTTAAACGATTTAAAGAATAATGGTTTCAAGAAAATTCATGATGCATGGTTAAAAAATTCTTACAATTATAAGAAAAAAATAATCGTTAAAAATGATAAATATGATAATATATCTGGAGTTTTTGAAGAATTCGATTTAAATGGTACACTTTTTTTGAAAGAAGAGGGCGGAAATATTATGAAAATTGTTTCAGGTGATATTTTTTAGTTATTGGTTTTAATTTACTGTTTAGTATCATATATTTATATTTTATATCATAATATGGCTTGAAAAAAATATTTTTTTATTATACAATATGCATAATTAATTAAAAGGCTTATGGCGTATGCACACTAAATATAGGAAGTTTTTATTAGTTTTGATCATTTTTTTTGTTGCTGGTTGTGATAGTGGATGTATAGATAGTACAGATTTAGGTGATGAGAGTGAAGTCGATCAATTGTATGTAAATTCAACGAGTAACATTTGTTCCTATACAAGTGGGTATAAATATGACGATAATATACAATCGTCTGATATAACAAATTGTTTAGAAACTTCTTTAGTTAAGAGAGATGCCGGTGTTTCTGAAAATTTACTTAAATATTTAACTCCTGATACTTATGACGGTGTTGAGAATGATTATAATTATTGTAAATACTATGATAATTATGCTGGTTCTAGTGGTATTAGCGGTGGTGTTAAGTTCAATAGTGGTGTTGAGGGTTCGACAAAAACATCTGTTGTAAATGGCGTTTTTGATTCATGTGTTAAATATTGTTATGCAAAATGTATAACAAAATATGGTTTATCAAGTTCGTCAATAAGAAGTACTGTTG
>CAKVBE010000100.1 GCA_934725005.1 uncultured Rickettsiales bacterium
GTAGTATTAGGATTTGAGTCAAATAGGCTTTTAATAAAAAAATACATAAGAGAGGATTATAAATATCTTGGATATACTAGTGGAAATAATGAGATGGAAGCGAAAAGAAGGTTTTTAGATTCTATAAATAACGAAGATGAAACGAAGTAAAATATTAATAAAGTGAATATAATATATGTTAAAGGTAGCTACGTGGAATGTTAATTCAATAAGAGCAAGAGTGGAAGCGCTTATAAATTGGATTAAGAGAGAAGAACCAGATATTTTACTAATTCAGGAACTAAAGTGTGAAGATTCACAATTCCCATATTTTGAGTTTGAAACTCTTGGATATAATATTGAAGTGAATGGACAGAAAGCAAGAAATGGTGTGGCCATTTTGTCTAAGTATCGTTTGTACGACGTAAAAATGGATTTACCACTTTATAATTTAATTGATTCTGATTCTGATGCAAGATACATAGAGGCGTATGTGGATTATGATAAAAAACCAATAAAAATTGCTTCAGTATATGTACCAAATGGTGGTCCAAGCGTTATTGAATCAAAAAATCTGACCAATGTAACAGAAACTGAGACATTCAGAAAAAAAATGATTTTTTATGATAGATTAAATATTCTATTTCAAGAAAATATTAAAAATGAAGAAGTTGCAATATTTGGTGGCGATTATAATGTTTGTCCTAATTTGTTTATGGATGTACATTCACCAAAAAAAGATGGCGCAATAACATGTACTTGGCAAGAAAGAGAAAAATTTCAAAATATTTTGAATACAGGAATGTTTGATATATGGAGAGATTTGAATAAAGATTCTAGAGATTATAGTTGGTATGGCTATAGACCATATTATATGTGGGAAAAGAGGCTTGGTTATAGGATTGATTCCTTACTTGTAAGTCCAAAAGCGAAAAATTTAATTAACGATTGCAGAATATATTCTGTAGGTGTAAGAGACCAAGATAAAGCGTCAGATCACGTTCCAATGATGTGTATTATAGAGTAATCACACTAGTTTCAGATCAATTCTGAAACTAGTTAATATGATATTATTTCTTTTTAAAAACACCAAAGATCTTGCTAAAGAATCCTTTGTTTGATTTATTATTTGGGCGATTTTTACAATTATTTTTCTTTTTTGACTGATTGTTCTTTTTATTCTGCTTTATTACATTATTATTTTGAACTTGTTTATTAACTGTATTATTATCCTCGTAATAGCAATTATCATTAAACTCGTACTTTTTGCATTCATACTCGTCCATTATATAATAATTTTCATCATCGAAAACCTCATTTACTTTGCCCTTTAATTGTCTAGGGTTTAGATTTAGATTTTCCTCTTCAGTCAATGATTGACGTTTAATTATTTCAAAATCGTTATCTTTTACGCCATTATCAATTCTTAAAAAGATTTTAATATTGTAGTCATTTTCTATTTGTTTTATGTCTTCAGCCTTATAATTTGCTAGATATAAAGCATTTTCTTCGCTTGTATTTACATAAACTACACTATTTTTGCCATCCTTAACCGCATATTTTATGCCCCTAAGGATATTTAAAACTGCAACGCCACGTGATTTTACTTTTCCTTTTCCATCACAGCAAGGACAAGTTTCGCTTATTCTTTCACCATAACTTGCATTTATTCTTTGTCTAGACATCTCAAGAAGACCCAATGTTGAAATTTTATCAATTTGTATTCTAGCCTTATCATTTGCTGTAAAATCACGCATTGCTTTTTCAACTATTCGTCTGTTTTTATATTCGAACATGTCTATAAAATCTATGACTATAAGTCCACCTATATCTCTTAATTTTAATTGTCTTGCTATTTCCTTTGCAGCTTCAACGTTAGTCGCAACGGCTGTTTCTTCTATACTTTTTTCTTTTGTCGCTTTTCCTGAGTTTACATCAATAGCAACCAATGCTTCGGTTTGATCTATAACTATAGAACCACCTGATGGTAATGGTACTTTATTATTGTATAATTCGGTGACTTGTGATTCAACGTCCATTTTATTAAATAAAGGAATCTTTTCATTGTAAAATTTAACAACTATTTTTTGCTCAGGAATCATTAATTTTGTTAAATTTTTTACGTTTTTAAATGCTTCTTGACCCTCTACTATGATTTCTTCAACCTTATCATCGCAGAGTTCCCTTATCGTTCTTTTGATTAAATCATCTTCTGAATGTATAAAAGCTGGTGCCTTTGTTTCCAATGTAGTTTGCTTTATTGCGTTCCACATTCTTACAAGATATATATAATCTTTTAATATTTCATCTGGTCTTTTTCCAATTCCAGCAGTTCTAATTATTATGGACTTATCATTTTCTGGGTTTAACGTAGATAAAATATTCTTTAATATTTTTCTATCTCTAAGGTTTGTAATCTTTTTGGAGACCCCTCCTTTGCCAACTACGTTTCCCATTAAAACACAATATTTACCAGCAAGTGTTATATAAGTCGTTAGTGCAACGCCTTTTTCGCCTCTTTCTTCTTTTAAGACTTGAACCAATAGGTATTGTCCTTCTCTTATAACATCTTCAATTCTGTAATCTTTGTATTTTGTGTAAATATCTTCGATATTAACATGTTCACCAAAACTAGGAATTTGTATATCATCATCTTTTGATTCATCATCATGTTCAATTGAACTTGTAATGTTTTCTTCTTCGACAACAGTTTCAGTATTGATGATATTTCCAAATTCATCGATCTTTACAAAATTTTCTTCTTCAAAATCTTCTGATTTTGCCTCTTCCACGTCTTCATCAAATACAATTTTAATATTTTTATCATTGTCTTCAGCATTAAAAAATTTAACTTCGGATAAGTCATTCTTTTTTTCTTCTGGAATACTAAAATAGTCTGGGTGTATATCGGAAAATGGCAAAAATCCATGCCTATCACCACCATAATTTATAAATGCAGCTTGCAAAGATGGTTCAACCCTTATAACTTTTGCTAAGTATATATTACCTTTTAATTGTTTAATTGTACTAATTTCTCTATCTAAGTTAGTTAATGTGTTACCATCCATTACAGCTACTCTTGTCTCTTCTTGAAAAGCACCATCTACTAAAATTCTTTTCATCTTTCTTTAACTTAAAATTATTAAATTTACTCAATATCAACTGTACAACCAAAATAATATATTTATTAAATGAAAAAACAATAAAAATATTATTTGTTTTTGTAACAATGATAATAAATAATGCATAAAACCAATTTTTATTTCAGATCATCAGATACATATAACGTTTTATGAAAAATTTTTATTTATTGTAAACACAGTTTTAAATCAGTATCTTTTTTAAGAATTTATTTTAATTTTTCAAACAAAAAAAAGATTTTACATTAGTGCCAAATTTAGATAAAATAACAGCTTAAAGTCTGATGAGCGTAATTTTTTATGTTGACTTATAAAAATGATAGTTTACCATTTAAAACGGTCTTATTGTGCGATGTTCTTGAAATTATTGAGAACCTCTCGTGTCGATAAAGCGATTTAATCGTTTTTATAAATTTAGTTCTGAAGAAAATGAAAAATAAAGAAGGGATTAGAATTACTTTAAAAGCATTTGATGCAAGTATTTTAAATCAGGTTATTCAGGAAATTATCAGTACTGTAAAAAGGACTGGTGCTAAGGTTGTTGGACCTATTCCTCTTCCTACAAGGATTAAAAAATTTACCGTTATAAGATCTCCTCACATCTATAAAAGAAGTATGGAACAGTTTGAGATTAGATCTATAAAGAAATTGTTAATCATAATTCCTACGCCACAGACTGTTGATGCGTTGATGAAGTTGAATTTGTCAGCTGGTGTAAACATTAAGATTGCTCTAAACGGAGGTAATGACTAATGGTTAAAATGATTGGTAAGAAGATTGGTATGAGTAGAATCTACGACGAAAACGGAGTAGTTGTACCAGTAACTTTAGTTAAAGTATATGATGGTTGTATTAGTGATGTAAAAAATTGTGATGAGTACAACCTTGTAACAATTTCCTACGGAAAAGATGGCAAAACTGAAAAAAGATTAAATAAACCAGTTTTAGGATTTTACAAAAAGAATAATCTTGAAGCATACGATAATATGAAGACTTTCAAGATGGATGCTGGTGTTAATTTTGTTTTAGGTTCCATATTAGGTGTTGATCAATTTAATAAAGGTGATCTAGTTGATGTAAGCGGTATTTCTAAAGGTAAAGGATTTGCTGGTGCAATGAAAAGATGGGGATTCCGTGGTCAAATGAGTCAGCACGGTGATTCTTTGTCACACAGATCGCTTGGTAGTACAGGTACCAGAAGAAGAGAAGGAAAGGTTGTAAAAGGAAAGCACATGGC
>CAKVBE010000101.1 GCA_934725005.1 uncultured Rickettsiales bacterium
AACATTAATGTAATATCTAATTATTATTTATAAAATAAAATAACTGTTATCTAAGCTTAAACTCTAATGGATTTTTAAATCCATTAGACAAAACTAAAACTTATTACAAAAATTCTTATCAATTAAAAAAACAAAATTAAAATCATTGTATTAATTTATTCTACTATTATACTTTTCAACCAATAGTAACAAACGAGTTTTTATATGCCATACTCAGAAAAAATGTTGGATCATTGTGAACATCCAAGAAATGTTGGTTCAATGAATGAAAGCGATAAAGATGTAGGTACAGGATTAATAGGTTCACCTGTATGTGGTGATATGTTGAAATTCCAAATAAGAGTAAAAGACAATATTATAGTTGATGCCAAATTTAAAACATTTGGTTGCGGTGGTGCTATCTCTTCAAGCTCTCTAACTACAGAAAAAATCGTAGGTAAAACATTAGATGAAGCATTGTTAATTAAGAATAAGGACATAGTTGAAGAGTTACAACTTCCTAAAGCAAAAATACATTGCTCAGTCATGGCAGAAGAAGCTGTAGCTGAAGCCATTAATGATTATAAAAAAAAGAATAATTTATGTTAATCTATTAATTTTATTAAAAAGTTTTTTTATAACATAATATTGACTTTTTAATCAAATGTTTTTATACTTAACTGGTGATTGCATCCTTAGCTCAGCTGGATAGAGCAACAGCCTTCTAAGCTGTGGGTCAGACGTTCGAGTCGTCTAGGATGCACCAGTTGTCGCGGGATGGAGCAGTCTGGTAGCTCGTCAGGCTCATAACCTGAAGGTCGTTGGTTCAAATCCATCTCCCGCAACCAATTATTATTGTTGCGTTTGTACCATATCATTGTAGCTAGTTTCTAATAAACATTATCATTTTGGACATAAATAAAGTGATCGATTTTTTATACTGACATAAAAAAAAGTGTATATTAGTATTTTTACATATATCGAGTAAAAATTATATTTATGTTCTGCAATATACGATTTCCTGAAGACATATCTTTAGAATTTGTAAAGTCAATTAACTTCAATACTGAAATTAATACGACCAAAAATTTAAATGAGCAAAGAGTAAAACTATTAGATTACTGCTACAACACTTATGAAATAAATTATAAAAATGTAACAAGTAAAAAACTGGAGAAAATCGTATCTTTTTTTAATATAGTTAATGGAAGATATTCAAGTTTTAGATTTAAAGACTGGCTGGATTATAAGGCATACAACCAATTGATAGGCATATATTCAAATGATAATGAATTTCAACTTGTAAAAAATTATAGCGTAAATTCAAGCATAAATAAAGTTTATACAAGAACTATTACAAAACCAGTTGAAAATACGATAAAAATTTATATAAATAACATCGAAACTAACAATTTCATTGTTAACATATCAACTGGCACTGTAGCTATAAAATCTAAATTAAATGAAAATGATATAATTACTGCTGACTTTGAATTTGACACAGCAGTAAGATTTTTTTCAGATAATTTAGTCATAAAAAATAATACTAAGAATATCTCGGAGATAGAAGAATTAAAACTAACAGAGGTTCTAAATGAGTAAGTAATAAGTACTTAAATTTTAATTTTTTCAATATAAATAAATTTTAAATATTTATTACTTTATTATTACAATAGTCCCTTGCACTCCTTTTTACTATTTCTCTCAGAAAATAATCTTTCAACAAAACTTCTCTTAATTTTTGGTGATGCTTTCACTGGCGTTTTTGTTATAACGGCACTATGTATATCAGTTGTTGATTCCCCAATATGTTTTACTGCCTCTGAAATATAATCATGCGCCATTTTAAAGTATATATCTATCATTTTTTCTAAAGGATTTTTTTCGCAATATAGTATATCATCCTGTGTATATACTTCTTTAAATTCTTTAAAGAGCATGTTAATTATATTTGTTTCCCTGGTATCGATGTTTTCTAGATTTTTATTATTTACATGATCAATATATGACAATATTAATATAATCTTTATATCAATAATATCGTCATAATCATTCAAAAATTTTTCATTTCCTCTATCAAATTCTGCATCTAAACAGTTATAATAATTTGTCATTCTGTAAAAAGTAGTTGCTTTTCTACCATGTGTTTGCTCTAAAAATATATCTATTTCAACATCTGAAAAACACTTTTTTTCTTCCATTTAACAACACATTCATATTAGTATTTTGTAAAATTTTATAAAGATTATTATTCATGTCAACATTTTTTTATTTTTATTAACATTTAAAAAGAAAATATTAATTTTCATTAAAAACATGTTATGTCATCAAAAATATAGATCATATCAAAATCATTTTGCCGAAAGTACATAAATGAATTACCATATTGTTTTTGTGATTTTTTATAATTCTCAATATTGAAAAGAATATCATATGATTATAATTACTTGTAGATCAATCCATGTAGTTACACAGTTTTTTTAACTTTTCTAAAGAAAAAAATTTAATATTTATACTTTTTGCATATACTCCATATTTAGAATTAATGTAGAAATATGTATCAATTTATTAGTGGATTTTTAAAAACTTAATAATATATTTTTACAGAAGACTGCACTTTGAGGCGGTTGTTTATTTTTTTAATAAAAAAACTCAAAAGAAAATATGTCAATTACAAAAGAAACAAAAGCTAGGATTATTAGTGATTTTGCTATAAAAGCAGGTGATACTGGTTCAGTAGAAGTTCAAGTTGGAGTTCTTACAGAAAGAATTAAAAATTTAACAGAACACCTAAAATCACATTTAAAAGATCATTCTTGTAGAAAAGGATTATTGATACTTGTTGCTAGAAAGAAAAAATTACTAAATTACCTAAAAAAAGAATCAGAAAATAGATACAAAGAATTGATTAAAAAGATAGGAAAATAGGATTAAGGAAAAAAATGTTCAATGTAATTAGAAAAGAAATAATTTGGGGTGGAAAAAATCTTAGTATAGAAACCGGAAAGATTGGTAGACAAGCAAGTAGTGTTATAGCTAGAATGGGCGATACTGTTGTTATGGCTAACGTTACTACAGCTTCTAAGGAAACGACTGGTATAGATTTTACTCCTTTAACAATAACATATGTGGAGAAATTTTATGCAATTGGACAAATTCCACAAGGATTTGTTAAAAGAGAATCAAAACCAAGCGATCATGAGGTTCTAATAGCTAGATTGATAGATCGTCCAATAAGACCTTTGTTTCCTTCTAATTACAGATATGAAACAAATGTATTTTGCACGTTATTATCGCAAGACGATAGTGTTCCAGTTGAAGTTGTTGCAAGTATAGCCGCTTCAGCTGCTCTTACAATATCTAAAGCTAGATTCGAGGGTCCTACAGCCGGCGTTAAAGTTGGTTATGTGAATGGTGAATTTATCTTAAACCCAACAAAACCATTTGAAAATGGTGGTAAACTTGATTTAAGTGTTGCCGGCACAGAAGACTCAGTTTTAATGGTTGAATCAGAGGTGAAAGAGTTAAGCGAAGAAACAATGCTTGAAGCTGTTAAATTTGGTCATAATGCTTTGAAAGAAGTTATCGTAATGATCAAAGAATTTGCAAATGAATGTAGTGTTGAAAAATTAGAAATTACAGAAGAAGATAATTCTGTTTTAGAGAAAGAAATAAATGATTTTTGTATACAAGATATTGTTGATGCATATTCTACTGTAAAAAAACAAGAAAGAGAGGAAAAACTAAACAAGATAAAAGATAATGTATTTGAAAAATTTGTTAGTGAAGACTCTGATGAAAAACAGCAAAATACTGTAGAATTTATTCTCGAAGAATTAAAAAAGAACGTTGTTAGAAACAAAATACTGAATACTGGAAAAAGAATCGATGGAAGAGCTATAAATGAGGTAAGGCCAATAAAAGCTGAAATTGACATTTTACCACTTGTACATGGTTCATCTTTATTCACAAGGGGAGAAACCCAATCATTGTCTGTTTTAACACTTGGTTCAGGAGACGATGAACAGGTTATTGATAGCGTTAGTCGTAGAAATGATAAAGAAAGGTTTATGCTTCATTACAATTTTCCTCCATACGCTGTTGGAGAGTGTGGTAAGATAGGCTCGCCAGGCAGAAGAGAGATTGGACACGGAAAATTAGCATGGAGAGCATTGAATAATATCATAGCTTCCAAGGAAGAATTTCCGTACACTATTAGACTTGTATCAGAGATAACTGAATCAAACGGTTCTTCATCAATGGCTACTGTTTGTGCTGGTTGTTTAGCTTTAATGGCCGGCGGTGTACCTATGAAGGCACCTGTTGCCGGTATAGCTATGGGCTTAATC
>CAKVBE010000102.1 GCA_934725005.1 uncultured Rickettsiales bacterium
GTTTACTCAAATACAGGTGGTCAAGCTTCAAAAGCAACCCCATTTGGCGCATCAGCAAAATTCGCTGTAAATGGTAAGACAACTTATAAAAAAGATCTTGGTGCTATAGCAATGACATATAACAATGTTTATGTTGCACAAATAGCCATAAGGGCAAATCCACAACAGGCATTAAAAGCTATGAAAGAAGCTGAAGCATATGATGGTCCATCAATAATTATTGCTTATGGTTCATGTATAGCTCATGGTGCTCCGCTAGAAACGAGTTTCACACAACAAAAAAACGCAGTTGAAAGTGGAATGTGGATGCTATACAGATATAATCCAGCATTAATTGAACAAGGAAAAAATCCTCTTCAAATAGATAGTAAAGAACCAAAATTAGATTTATTAGAAACATACTTATATGCAGAAAATAGATTTAATTTAATTAAAAAAACAAACCCAGAATTTGCAGAAAAATCTGTTGCTGGTTTGAAAGAATTCTTGAAAAGAAGATGGAATAAATACAAATTAATGGCTGATAATTTGATATAGTCTTGATTAAATAATATCATTTGCGAGGTGTTGAGTTTTTAAATCCAACACCTCTCGTAAAACTGTCATTCTGAACTTGATTCAGAATCCATAAAATAAATATATTATTCAATGGATGCTGAATTAAATTCGGCATGACATGATCTTTTTTACGAGACGTTGGTTTCGGATATCCAGCACCTCGCATAAAACTGTAATCGTAAGTGTTGCACTTCAAGTTGAAATTCACAAGGATGGAAAAAATTTTAATAATAGTTTTTGACTGAATTATATTATAATTATTTAATAAGTAGCAAAAGTAAATAATAATTATAAAAATTATTAAGATAAGAAACAACTTTTATTATAAAAACCAAATCAATTTATTTTGTTAAATTTTGATTGAATAGTTATCAATGATTAACAACTTCAATAATTTATACTTCCAGACATTTAAAAATTCTTTTTTGTATAGTTATAGATAGGGAAAATCTATAGTTAAAATTGAACGAAAAAGTGTTAATCATTGCAAAAACATGTCCATGCAAATCAAAAAAATATGGAGAACTAGTTTGTACTGTTGGTATTACTACAAATAATGAAATGGTAAGATTATATCCAATACCATTTAGAAAACTAGATAAAAGTAGTAAATACTCAAAATATCAATTTATTTACATAAATATAACAAAAGATCTTTCAGATCCAAGAAAAGAAAGTTTTAAAATACAATCACCTATAAAGTTGCTGGAAAAAATTGATACTTCTCATAATTGGTTAAATAGAAAAAAAATTATACTAAGTAATAGAGAAATTTTTAACGAAAAAAATAAACTTTTAGAACAAAGTCATGATATACATAATGGTATATCTTTGGCTATATTTAAACCATGTAAAATAAATTCGTTTATAATTAAAAAAACAAATAATGAAAACAATCCTTATAAATTCTATTATAATTTTTCAGATATAAATGATAAAAAGAGTCAATTACAAATAATTGACTGGGAAATTTTTGCTTTAACACATAAGTTGATTACAAAATACAAAGATTTTAATATTATTAGGGATAAACTCAGAAAAACATATTATGATTTTATGAAAACTAGAGATATTTATTTATTTTTAGGAACAAATAGAAAATGGCATATAAGGAAAAGCAAAAATCCATTTATGATAATTGGGATTTTTTATCCACCATTAGATAAAACAATTTGATGTATTTATAGTAACAGTAAATAATAAACTAATTTATGTTTAAAAAATTATATACAATTGGCTACGAAGGACTAAATATAGAACAATACATTAAGAAACTTATTGAAAATGATATAAGAGCAGTTGTTGATGTTAGAAGAAATGCATTTTCTTATAAAAGTAATTTTTCAAAAGATGAATTAAATTCATGTTTATTACAGAGAAATATATTGTATTATCATATTCCAGAGTTAGGAATTGATAGTAATAAAAGGAAGAACGTTAAACTTACCATAGAACCAGAAATAACACTATTTGGTGAAGAGAAATCACAATTGCAAATATTGTTTGATGAATATAAAAGAATACTACCAACAAAACAAAAACATATTGAATTACTACTTAATATTATAAACAAATACCAAAACGTTGCTTTAACTTGTTTTGAACATGATTATAAATGTTGTCATAGACATATTATAGCTGAATATATAAAAAATGAAGTAAATATCATTAAACATTTATAAATTTTACAAAATTTATTGTTATGTTTTTAATTAAACAATCTTACATGAAGTGCCGAGTCTTCAAATCAAACACATCGTGCAAAACTATCATTCTGAACTTGATTCAGAATCCATAAAATAAATATATTATTCAATAGATGCTGAATTAAATTCAGCATGACGTACTTTTACGAGGTGTTGGATCTCCGAATCCAACACCTAATGCTAACAAATAACATTCAAGCAAAACAATTTAACAAATAGTAAAATTTTAGTTCTGAAAGCATTGAGTGCTGGGTTCGGAGACCCAGCACTTCGCAAGTATTTTCATTTAAAAAATACCTTTAGTGTAGACGACTACATATCATTTTTTAAAACAAACCAGCCAGCCATACTTCTATTTGGTTTTTCTGTACATTCTCTTGGTTCGACATATTTAATAAGTGAATCAATCCAGATTAAAGTGGCATATCTTTTATTTTTTCTACTTTCCCAAAAACTTTTATCTAAATCTGAACATATCTCTTCAGAAAAGCTTTTACAGTATTTGACCATTTCTGGAGAGTTAAGCTCAATATCTTCAACTTTTTTAACTTTAAATTCGCCTACTACTAAACCGCCACTTTCCTTCATAATAACTCCATCACCACTGTGTATTTTTTTATAAGGTACACTCCTATTTACCATAAATCTACTTTCTATTGTCTTTCTTCCATCTAATATCACATCCAAAAACGGCTGTTTAAATATGGCTAAATGAGTTGTTGTTTGCAAATTTTTATTTACTATATTGATCATTTTAATATTTTAAGCAGAGTTTATCCTAATATCTTATTTAAGTATAAAATAATCAATTAAATTTTATTGAAAATGGAGTTTAGCGTTTCATATCATTCAATATTTTTATTGATTTCTATATTTTAACAGTGTACACTAAGTATAGTGTATAGCAAAAAACATTACTATGAATAACAAAGTAATTAAATTTCTATTTTCTAATTCCAAAAAATATCTGAAGATTATTTTGTGTTTACTATTAGTTGAAAGTTTTAGCGAGATCCTAAGAAGGGTTTTTATTCCATATTCTTCCAAAATATTAATTGATAATTTAAATATAAATGTTTCCTATGGTAAAATCATTGTTTATTCATTAGTTTTATCATTGATTTATTTTTTAAAAGATGGCGCCTGGGCTGTTGGAAACTACTTAACATTAAAAAGTATAGAAAAAATAAGAAATAATATAAAAGTCAATTTGTTTAAACAAGTAGCCAATTATAAATATGAATTTTTTATAAACTTTTCAAATGGAAGCATTGCAAACAGTATACAAAACTTTGCAAATAGTACACAAAAATTATTCAAAAATACTTTAATTATGCTGTTTCCAAAATTAATAGCATTTTCATTTTGTTTAATTGTGTTTATGAAATATAATATATTCATGGCAGTAATAACTTTGTTATGGGCACTGTTATATACCATATTTTTTATTAAAACAGATAAAAGATTAAAAAGGTCAAATGAAGATTTTTATGTACAGGAAAATAAGATTAATGGTTTATATTCTGACATAATAACAAATCTATTTTATGTTAAAATTTTTAACAATTACGAACAAGAATATAACAATATAACCAATTCTTTAGATGATTCATATCAAAAAAACATCATAAAAACAAATAATATTATTTTTTCAAAGGTAATACAAAATATACTGAGTTTTTTAGTATTATTTTTTAACTCCCTAATATCAATTTATTTAAAACACATCAACCTAATTTCTGTATCGGATATTATTTTTATCAACGGATTAACATTGGAAATTGTATATAATATACGTGACTTTTCATCAATCTATCTAGAATTTATAGAAGAATATTCCAAGTTAAATGTAGCTGCAGACACACTTTTCAATGATGAATATATAGAACAGGATGATTCAAACGTACAATTATTAGCGAATAAATATTCCATTAATATTAATAATGTTAGTTTTAGATACAAAAATAGTTCAATAGATATTTTCCAAAGCTTCAATCTCACAATAGAACCAAATCAAAAGGTTGGACTAGTTGGATATAGTGGAGCAGGAAAA
>CAKVBE010000103.1 GCA_934725005.1 uncultured Rickettsiales bacterium
ATATATGATGTTGCAGCGAATTCATTAAATGTGGATTATAGCTATGATATAATATATAGCAATCATAAAAATAAGATGGCAGATGACATTTTGGAGGAATGGTTTGAGTCTGAAAAAAATAAAGAGAAGAGGGGAAGGAGTTTATGGAGAAAAAAGACAGCAGGAGAGAGAGGAGCAACTAAAAGTATATCAAATAGACGTGATAAATAGCATGTATCAAGATGCGCTATCGATTAAAGGCGAGTGTATCTGAAGTTTGGATGGGGTAGAATATCCAGAAGGCATGAATATGAATAGGCTGTGGATTTATTTGCATATTCTGGAAATCCGGGTGTTTAAGCCGGAATATGAAATCGATTATTCCAGTATTGATCAGTTATTAGAGGAATACACTTCGTTTCGTGATACAGGGAATGCTTCAGAAATACTTGATAGGTTTTTATCTATCTATTTTGACTGTGGCTTCCCAGGCATCTGCTAAAAAATGCAGGATAGCATATATTATATTATGGATTCGCTTGCATGTGGTTCTTTAAGAATAGCGGATGGATGATTGACGATCTAAAGAAAATAGCGCGTAATGATGGTTGTCTAGGCTAAATTTTTGTTAAAATCTTTGTTTGGCGGAAAAAACTTCCGTTTGGCGGAATTGTTGTCGAAAAATCTGAGAAAGTTATTTAAACTGAAAACAAAAAACAAAGGAGGAGACAAAAATGCCATTAAGTATTGACTTTTGGGAGTGGCTTCGCCGGTTATTAGGCTAAAAAAGGAAGAAGCAACCTGTAAGTGAAATTGCAGGTTGTTTCGATTTTGAATTAAACGATGGAAATTGTAAAAAGTGATGGATAATTTAATATTATGAATTGGTTATAGCGATAAGGAATGTAAGGATGTACATTAATAGAGATAATGAAATAAAAAACATAAATAAATTTATAAATGATGGTGTAAAAATTATATATATAGATGTTGAGGAGAATTCTGGCTTTTCTGCATTTTTACAGGAACGATTTAAAGATTTTAAAACTTATCATATTATATATGAGAATAGAACATGTGAAAGTTTATCCGAAAAACTGCTTTCTATAATGTCTCCTGAAGATATAAAAAATATAATGAAATCTGCAAACGCTAAATATGGAGGATATGATAAAAAATTTTTATCTTTTTTATCGAATCAATTTATTCCGTATATAGGAGATTTTTTAAGTACCTTAAATGAAGGGAAAAAAGGATTGAATTTTTTAAATTCAAATATTGAAATACTTAGTTCATCAATAATGGAATATTTTAAAAATATATCAAATAAGCAGAAAATAGGCATACTTATTGACAAAGCACAATATCTTAATGAATCCGATTTTGACTTTATAAAAAGACTTTCTTCGATTAAAAATGTTTATATAATCGTCGCATATTCTTCAAAAGCAGAGGATATATGCAAAATGAAATTGAAATTAGATTCTGTTAAGTGTGAAGAATTATATTTTAACCATCCAGATACCCATATTGTTATTGAATTGGCTAAATATTTCAATCAAGAAGTGAACAGAGAAGAAGCCAAACAAATTTTGGTTGCAAATGAATATGATATTCATAAGATTATTTATTATTTAAAAAGTGATAAAAACATTATGTCGTTTACTTCACTTAATAAAGCGATTATATCTATAATTTTCATTTGTAATAATGAAATTGATAATCAAGAATTAATAAAATTAATTAATTATGATAAAAATATTTTGTCGAAAGATAACGAAATTAACTGTGCTATTAATGATTTATGTGAATGTGGTATTTTAAGAAAACAAAATTCAAAACTATATCTTTATGCGGAATATCCAGCAATAAAAGATATTATTCATTCTCATGCAAATATTCTTTACTATAAAAATCTTATATTAAACTATTATAATGATATAAACGAGACTTCTGTTCACATAGCTGAATTATGTTATAAAATAAGTAATGAGATAAATATTGACAATGAAAAATGGCTAAAGTTTATACTATTATATAAAATGAAGTATAATTTGCCCTTTGAAAAATCTCTTGTACAAAATGTTAATAACAAAAAATTACAAATAATAGCGTACACATATCTTCGTTTATATAAAGATGCAGAAATCAAGATAAAAGAAGTCAATAAAAAAGAGTGTTTAGATAAAGACTTTCGAGAATTATATGCAGTTATTTTAAATAGATGCCGTAAGCACAGAAAAGCAAAAAAGAAATTGCTTGAATGTTTATCAGAAGATAAAGATAATTACATTCTAAAAGCCTATTTGGTAAGTAATTATATTCATAGTGAAAAACTAGAAAAAGCTCAGAAAATATATTTTGCAGAACAGTTAAATCTCAATAATATAGATCAGGCATATTTTTTCAGAAATTGTGGTGCAGCATTTTGGGATAATTTAGAACCATTTGAACAGGCCCTTCAAATTTTTGAACAGAATCAGGAATGGTTTGGATTTTATTCAACAAAATGCAATCTAATAACTAGAAAAATGATGTTAGATTTAAATAAATCACAAAGTTTAGAATTTCAAATCATTGAAAAAGAACTGGAGAAATTTGGAGATAATAACATGCATATATTCTATAATAATTGGGCGATTGCTGAATTATTAAATAAAAATTATTCTCAAGCTCATAAATTATTAAATATTGCATATGCTTATTCTCATTCAAAAATGCCTGAAATATTTATCACAATTAATAGTGCCTGCCTATTGATACGAGAAAATAAATTATCAGAAGCCCTCAACATCATAGATTCTATCGAACATGATGTTGAGGAAATCCCCGTTGAAAGGGTAAGGCAAAAATATTATTTAAATAAAGCTTTTATATATTATTGTAATAACAAACTAAACAGTGAAATATTGGATAAATGTAATCAATATACAGATAGGTACAATAAAAATCTAACTTATAAAAAAATAAAATTTTATAAAAAGAGATTATTAAATAATACAACATATACGAAAGAAGATTTTTTACGTTGTTATTGCCCTTGCTATTTAGAATACTGGTATATTAATCCATTAAAACTTCTTTCCGTCGAAACCATTGATGAGATTTTGTCTATATAAACTAGAATATAATATATTAGTAATCAATTCAGAATATGAAATTCCGAGGCTATCAGCGGCAATATTTATTGCCGCATGTTTGCCTAAATTACAACAAACATTAAACTCTATAAAATACGGAACACCATATGAATCTATAATATAATCTATTCGCGTGTAGTCAAGTGGTTGAATTGATTCAAAAAAAGATGTTGATATTTTTTCGATATTTTTTTGCAAATTCAAATCAGAATTTACTGTTCGGGACAACCCATTAGTAATTTTACGCTTTTGTTTGTAAGTAATTATGTTGTGTTCCAAATTTGAATTTTCGATTATAATTGGAAGAACTTTAGTTTTACCAAAGTTATTCAAAATAGGAACGGTTATGGATGTTCCGTTTATATATTGTTCAACTATAATATCAATGTTTTGAGAATAAAATTGTTTAGCTTTGTTTTGAACGTCACACAAATTATCGCAAAAACAAGTTGAATCAATATTCATAGAAGAAGCCCCGTAGCGAGGTTTTATGAAATATGGTCCATCAAAAGGAATTTCTTGAATTTTTTGATTCACGTTAAAAGTTATCCAAGAAGGCGTTTTAAGACCCATATATAATGCTTGCAACTTTGCAAGATGTTTATCTTCGGCTATTGATCGTATATTGGGACGCGCGCCTAAATATGCAATATTATAATATTCTGCTAGACTTGAAATAAAAATTTCTGAATTTCTAAATGGTAATCTATTATAAAGTGAAAAAATATAATCGACAGTAGGTTTTTCATGAACAATATAGTCAACATCATTAGTAGCAATAATATTATTAAAATTGTCAAATAACACTTTATAAATATCATAGTGATATTCAGCGTATAAAGTATCTTCTATTCCTGAGGGCAACTTACTATTAATTGTTTTTGGTGCATATTTTGCTAAAAATAATAGTCTTATATTATTATTTTTCATCCTTAATATATCCTCCATCAATATTTGTGAGGAATAATATTAAATTATCAATCACTTCCATCAAACCAACCGAAAATCTTTCCTTGGATGTTTATTTGTGAGAATATCTGTCTGTTTTGCTGTGGAGACATGTGTGTAGATTTCTGTCGTTGTGATAGAGCTGTGCCCCAACATTTCCTGAATGTATCGGATGTCGACGTCGGCGTCTAAGAGGCTGGTTGCAAACGTATGCCGGAACATATGAGGGGTGATATGCAGGTTAAT
>CAKVBE010000104.1 GCA_934725005.1 uncultured Rickettsiales bacterium
CACCAGCTCTTTGAATTAAAACTTCATCGCTTTCTCTAATATCTTTTTTTTCAATTTCGTCCTTGTTATGTAGTGTTGCATTTGATACAATAACACCACCAATATTTATTGGATCTAATCTTGCAACAGGTGTTAAAGCGCCAGTCCTTCCAACCTGTATATCTATCTTTCTAATTATTGTTATTGCTTTTTCAGCTGGGAACTTTCTAGCGAGTCCCCATCTAGGATGATGAGCTGTTGAGCTCAATCTTCTTTGCAGTTCAAAACTATTAACTTTATAAACAATTCCATCTATATCATAATTCAAACTATGCCTTATTTCTTGCATGTAATCAAAAAATGCTTTAACCTCATCAAGACTTTGACATAATTTAGTTTCTTTTGTTGTAACAAAACTAAATTCTTCAAATTTTTGCAATAATTCTTGCTGTGTCGAAACTTTGAAATCTTCACTGTATTCACCGAGTGCATATGTGAAATATTTTAAATTTCTTTTTGCTGTTATACTAGTATCTAATTGTCTTAATGAACCAGCAGCAGCGTTTCTTGGATTGGCAAAAATTTTTTCACCACTATTCTCACTCTCTTTATTGAGTTTTAAAAAATCATCTTTTGACATGTATATTTCACCACGAACTTCAAGAATTCTCGGACAATTTTTTATCGTTAAAGGAAAATTTTTTATAGTTTTTATATTTTCAGTTATGTCTTCACCAACCGTCCCATCCCCTCTGGTTGCTCCTTGTACAAATATTCCATTCTCATATCTTGCCGAAAACGAAAGCCCGTCTATTTTTGGTTCACAAAATATATCTATATCTTCATTTGTACCCAAAAATCTTTGACATCTTTCTATATAATCTTGTACTTCTTCATCAGAGAAAGCATCTCTTAAAGATAACATTGGTTTTTTATGAACAACCTTTTGGAATTCATCCAATACCTTATAACCAACACTATCTAGAATACCGGTTTTATATTGCGGATACTTTTTTTCTAATTCTCTTAATTCCTTTTTTAAATTATCATATTCTGAATCTAGTAGAGAAGGATTATCATTGCTATAATATTCTTTATTAGCTTCTATTATTTTGTTTTTTAAAAAATTTATTCTGTCTAAAATATTTTCCATTTCATTTGTTCAAATACTTTTCAATTTTATCTGTTATTTTATATGAATTACCGGCACCCATAACCAAAATACAAATATTCCTATTTATATTTTTCTTTATAAAAATATCTAAATCAGAAATTATTTTATCGTAATCTTCTATGTATTTTATTTTATCTATATTTTTGATATATTTATCCATATCTAAATCATCTCTAAATGATTCCCTTGATTTATAGAATTTTGTAATAATTGCTCTATCCGCTATTTGTAAGTAATCCAGATATTCCTTAGAATTTTGTTCAAATCTTGAAATCAAATGTGGTTCAAAAACTATATAAATTAGTTCATTGTTATACTTTTTTCTTAGTGCCTCAAGTGTATATTTTAACTGCGTATGGTGATGACCATAATCATCGTATATCACTATGTTGTCCTTTTGACAAATTAAATCCATTCTTCTGCCACAACCACTAAATGATTTTAATAATTCATTAATATTGTTTGTATTTATTCCAATATTTTTCGCTAAAACTGTTACTATAGCCAAATCTTTTATTATATGTTCACCAAAAACATTTTTGAGTTCAAAATTTTCATTATATACTGAATAACCATTAAAACCATTTGAATCAACATAATTTAGTTCACAAAAATCACTATTTTTGTTCTTATCAAATGTTATTGCTAATATTTTAACATTTTTTGATTTTAAATAGTCGCTTAATTCTTTTACAATATCATAGCTATTTTTATCATCATAATTGAATATTATAGTACCATTATCCTGAATAGTTTTTATAAAATTTGAGAAATTTTCTTTATAATCGTTTAAGTCCTTAAAGTACTCTGGATGTTCCATTTCTATGTTGTTTAGTACAATGTATTTTGGATGATAATACATAAAATTGCTTGCGTATTCATCTGCTTCTATTGTGTACCAATCTGATTTACCAACTCTGTAATTTTGTTCCCATTCCTTTACTATCCCGCCAATTATACAAGTTGGGTCAAAGTTTGCTTTTTCTAATAGTAAACTAGTAAATGTTGTTGTTGTTGTTTTTCCATGTGTTCCACAGATAGCAATAATGTTTTTATTTTTCATTATATAATCACCTAGAAATTGTTGCCATCTTATTGTTTTTTTAGTTTCAAAAGCCTTTACAATCTCTGGTATATTCTTATATTTGTCTTTATATAATACAGCAGGTGTCAAAACAACTAAATCTGTATTGTTCCCAATATGTGATTCATCATGCCCATACTCTACTTTAATTCCAAGTTCCAACAATTGTTTAGAATAGGCACCACTTTCATTTATATCACAACCAGTAACGTTATAACCTCTATCCTTCGCAATGCAAGCGGTTCCAACAATTCCACTTCCATTGATACCAATGAAGTGTATATTTTTTAATTCCATATCTCTTCTAACCTATAAATACTTCTTTGTTCCTCTGTAAATAAGTGTATTATTGTATCAAATAGATCTAATGAGATCCAGCCTTCTGATTTTTCTTCTTTTAAAACAGATTTTGTAAATTTTTTTAAGTCGCTTCTTATATATCCTATAGCTGATTCAATTTGTCTGTCTGATGTTCCTGAACCAATTATTATGTAATCGGCAATGCTTGATTTTTTTCTTACATCCAAAACTTCTATGTCTGATATTTTAAGTTCATCCAATCTTTTAACTAAAAATTCTTTCTTTTCTTCCAAATTCATTTTATGTTCAAAAAATTACGCGATTGTTATAATAAAATGTATTGTTTTAAAGACAATCTATTAATTTAAATATATTTAATTAAACTTAAGATATTAGCATTTATTAGTTTGTAATACTTAACAGTCAAACTTATATTTACATTTTACGCTTTTTTATAAGTGAATATTTTCAATAAAAGTTTTACAAGATGATTAATTCACTTTGTATTTGTTAAGTGTGTTTATATTTGGTGGCCAAATTTAGGTATATTATGGAAAAAGAAAATTTAAGTTTGAATAAAAACAAAAATAAATTGGCTGAAATAAATGAAATAGAAGCAGTTAAAAAAATTTATATTAAATTAATTCAATAAAATTAAGGTATTTATTAAGCTGAGAATAAAAAGTGATTTATTTTGCAGCCATAAAGCAATGTTTTAGCTAAAGAAAAGGTAATGTTAGTAATATTTTGATTCAAAAGTTCATTGTTTTATCAATGAGTTTATAGAGTCGGATAATTCAAAATACTTTTTGGACATTATAGAAGCATATTTAAACATTAATGATACAAAGGTTGGGAAAAGTGTAATTAAGACCATATTAATTACTTTATTTCAGAGCAAAAGCATCAAATGCAACAATAATTTACTACTTATGGACAAATTGCAGATGATTGTTATAACAGAGGAACGAGTCTAAAACTAAAAATAGATAAAAACGAGTTGCAGAATATATTTCTAGTTGAAAATTGCCGGTATACAATGCTATACTTGCATATGAAAATAAAATGTCATTTATGTTGACAAAAAGCTCTGACAATTTATCATATTAAGCATTTGAGAATTAAATAGTCAGTCAAATGCTAGATATAAAATTTATTAAAGATAATAAAGAATTGGTAAAGAAAGTTTGTAAACAGAAAAATATAGGTTTAGACGTAGATGAGTTAATAGATTTATATGATTTAGTTGTTTCCGAAGATAAAAAAATACAAGAATTATCAGCTGAAAAGAATTTAATTACAAAACAGTTTACATCTGTAAAATCTAATGAAGAAAAAGCTAAACTTTCAGAGAGAAGTAAGGCTATTGCAGTAGAGTTAAAGTCATTAAATGAAGTAATTGAAAGTAAAAGAACAAAATTAAAAGAATTAATGTTATTTGTTCCGAATATTGTATCAGATAAAACACCAATTGGAATAGATGATAGCGAAAATGTTGAAATAAAAAGAGTTGGCGAACCAACAAAATTTGATTTTGAACCAAAAGATCACATAACAATTTTACTAGAGCATAACTGGGCAGACTTTGATAGTGCTTCTACAATATGTGGTAGTAGGAGTTATGCATTGAAAAACGAAATGATATTTTTAGAAAGAGCTATACAACAATTAGCAATGGATAAAATAGTAAGTAAAGGGTTTGAGTTGTATTCATTTCCATCAATGGCGAAAGAGTTTGCATTTTATGGTACAGGTCACTTCCCATCGTCAAAAG
>CAKVBE010000105.1 GCA_934725005.1 uncultured Rickettsiales bacterium
ATCGTGGTCTTGTTATTGCGGCTCCCACCTTTACAAACATGGTCTTAGTGAACCTTATTCATTCTCTTAAAGCGGTATAAATTAACTTTTGATTATGAAAAATATATTTGGTTTTGACAATATAAATATAATTGATTCCTTTAAGCTTGGAAAATTACATAATTGCGTGTTATTATGTGGCAAAAAAGGAATTGGTAAAGCGAGCTTTATATACAATAATGTTGCAAGCACTATCTTATCACAAAATTCAGATATTTTTGAATTTAATCCCAATAAAATTCAAAAAACAGAAAAGTTAATATCTAATAATTCACATCCAGATTTGTTAGTAATAAATATTAAAACTCTTGACGAAGATGGAAAAGAGAACACTAGTAAAAAAAACGAAATTAATGTTTCACAAGTAAGAAATATTATAAAACAAACGAATTATACTAATTCAATATCAAAATATAAGGTTATTGTAATAGATTCAATAGATGAAGTTAATCTAAATGGTCAAAATGCACTCTTGAAAACATTAGAAGAACCAGACAGAAATACATTCATTTTTATTGTATGCAATAATTTAAATAATGTTTTAGATACTATAAAATCTAGATGCATGATATACATGGTTTCAGATTTGAGTTTTGAAAATTGGAAGAACGCAGTAATACAAGAAGATAAAAAAATATCAAATTCACTTTCAGACACCGAGCTTTGCGAATTATATGAACAATCTAACAAAACAGTAGCTCTTGCTTTGAAAATGTTCAGATTCAACATATTCGGGTTTCAAAAAAAAATTTTGGAACTATTTCTTAATAAAAATATATTGGATATATCGAAATTCGCTTCCGAATTAGAAGAAAAGGAAAACTTTGATATGTTCAAAAATTCAATAGATATGATATTTAATAACTTGTATAAGCTAATAAATACTTCTAATAAAAAAATTATCAATGAAAATTTATATCTTGAATTACTAAATAATAGCAGTATCAAAAAGGTACTAGATGATCGTGATTATTATAATAAACTCATAAATGATATAAAATTTTATAATTTAAGCAAAACACATTGTATAAATGTATTGTTTAACAAAATATTTGTTTAAGTTTTCTATTGATTTATTCTATTGATTTAATTAAAATTAATGATATTAATATACATGAGTTGTCGTTGAAATAACAAAGAATAAGGTTTTATGGAAAAAAAAATAGTTTTTAGTTTGCTTGTTGTTATGTTTTTGTTTTCAGCATGTGCTTCTAAAAAGAGCGGTATTGATAAGAAGTTGTACGAAAGTGATGATTTTAATACTGAATTGTCTCTTAAATATAAGCAATATGCATTAGTTTCGAAAGATAATAAGAAGAAAAAAGATTATAAAT
This sequence comes from uncultured Rickettsiales bacterium, assembly GCA_934725005.1. The sequence continues at coordinate 1,374 of CAKVBE010000105.1, forward strand.
ATTTTAATAAAAAATCAAAGACAGTTGCAAAACTTGATGACAGAAAAATTCTAACAACTAGAAACAATAAAAAAGTATTGTTCTCTGAAAAAGAAAAATTTGAAATTTATAATTATAGGGAAAGATTACTAGACCTAGTAGAAAATAACAATATAAAGAATGATTATCCGATAAAAACGGCTAATTTGTTTTTCTTTTTAGATTGTTGGAACTATTATTCGTTTGTAGCTGATAATTACACACAGGCTATGTACTGTAGGAAAAATTTTGTTGATTCATTTTTAGCAACAGAAAGAGAATTTAAACATGAAAAAAATATTTTCTACAAAAATGATGACTCAAGCATGCAACTAACAGAAGAAGAAAGAAAATTTTTTGACAGATTTAATAATAACAACGTAACAAACATATATTTTGATTACGATAAATATAAACTTAATAATGAATCATTAAAAGAAGTTAAAAATTTTTTAAAGTATGTATCTAACTTGAATGAAGATTACATGATTGTTATTACCGGACATGCTGATAGAATTGGTAATGTTATTTACAATAATAGATTGTCAAGAAAAAGAGCAAAAACGATTTACAATATCTTAGTAAAAAACGGTGTTCCAGCTGAATTTATAAAAATTAATAGTTTCGGTTCAAAAGAGCCAGCAGTCATCACTAATGTTGAAGATAGAAATAAATTAAATAGAAGGGTTGAACTTAGATTAGAGAGAAATTACAATGTAAATCAAGATTATTTACCACAACCATTGTAATGCTTTTAATTCAAGATATAACTAAATTTACTCTTCAAGATTATCCAGAAAATACTGCCTGTATAATATGGTTTTCTGGATGTAATCTTAGGTGCAAATACTGTCATAATCCAGATATAGTTAACAATCATCATAAGCTCTTCTCAGAAGGAACGGTATTGGATTTTCTAATACAAAGGAAAGGACTTTTGGATGGCGTAGTATTTTCTGGTGGCGAGTGTACTATGTCTAATGGCATATTTGATTTCGCCAAAAAAGTTAAGGAATTAGGCTATAAAATTAAAATAGATACAAATGGCATAAATTATAATACAATCTATAACTTAGTTGAAAGTGGAATTGTAGATTTTGTAGCCTTAGATTTTAAATCATTAGAAAGTAAATTTTTATTTATAACACAAAAAGATTATTTTAATAAATTTAACGAAACATTAAAATATTTAGTTAAAAAAAATAATGATAATAAAATTATTTTGGAAATAAGAACAACGGTTCATACAGATTTATTAAACGAAAATGACATAAATGAAATGATAAAGTATTTAGATGAAATTGGATATAGATCGAACTATTTTATTCAAAATTTCAGAAATGATCATGGAAATTTATTGTCAGAATTACCTGATCAGACATGTGTTTTAAATAAGAATAAAATAATTAGTCCAAAAAATTTTAGTATTAAGTATAGAAACTTTTTTTAAAGATTATGACACAATTTCATCTGCACAATCAAGAAAATCTCACTTTTATAAAGGAAATTCCAAATGATAATTCCTTTATAAAAACAGCTGAAACATTTCAGCTCATAAGTGACCCAACTAGATTAAAAATTCTTTGGCTATTGTGCCATAATGAAATGTGTGTAAACAATATAGCAGTTTCTGTTAATATGAGCTCTCCAGTTGTTTCGCACCATTTGCGATTATTAAAACAAGTAAATTTATTAGAAAATCGTCGTTGCGGGAAAGAGATATACTATAAATTGGCCGATACAATAGAGGCGAATCTATTGCATCGTGCATTAGACGATATATTAAATACTAAATGTTGTCTTTAATTTTGTTTAATTTACACGATGAATGAACATTTTATTATTTCAATGGTTTAAAAAAGTTGGTTAATTTTTTCTCTCACTTTAAATAAAAAATTACTTATTATATCCTGCGGTATTTTTTTATTATTTTTAATAGCCTCTTTTATATCACAAAAATCGCTATTGATTATATTCTTTATAGTTGATTCTGCTTTTTTGATTTTATCTAGAGGTACATTATCAAAAATACCATTATTTAGTGACAAAAATATGGCTATTTGTTCTTCGACTGAATAAGTATCATTAATATCTTGCTTAAATATTTCTCTTATTCTTTTGCCATTATCAATTATTTTTTGTGTTTCGCCATCTAAATTCGTTGAAAATTTTGAGAACATTTCTAGCTCTTCAAATTGAGCATATTCTATTCCTAACGTTCCAACCGACTGCTTATAAGCAATAAATTGTGCACTACTTCCAACTCTTGATACTGACTTTCCTATATCTATTGCTGGCAATATGCCTTTTTGAAATAAACTAGGAGACAAATAAATCTGACCATCTGTAATTGATATTATATTCGTCGGTATATATGCTGATATATTCTCAGCTTCAGTTTCAACTATTGGCAACGACGTTATAGAGCCACCCCCAAGATCATCTTTGAGTCTTGTCGATCTCTCAAGTAATCTTGAATGGATATAAAATATATCAGCAGGAAATGCCTCTCTACCAGGATTTTTCCCTAGTAATAAAGATATTTCCCTGTAAGCTCTTGCATGTTTTGTTAAATCATCATAAACAATCAATACATCTCTACCTTTTTCCATGAAGTATTCAGCAATTGAAGTTGCTGTATACGGTGCTATGTATTGCATACCTGATAATTCGCTACTACTTGCATGAACCAATATTGTATACTTCATTGCATCATTATCCTTTAAGACCTTAATAACATTTGCAACATTATTATCTCTTTGTCCTATACAGCAATATATACATATTACATCAGTATTTTTTTGATGTAAAATAGCATCTATAGCTATACTAGTTTTTCCAGTTTGTTTATCACCAAGAATTAATTCACGTTGCCCTTTTCCAATTGGAATTAATGAATCTATAAC
>CAKVBE010000106.1 GCA_934725005.1 uncultured Rickettsiales bacterium
GTGATTGCCAAGTGCTTTTATCTAGGACAAGTCCAAATTTTTTAGCTGAATTATTAAAACAAGAAGTTCCAGAAATTTATGATGGCTTGATCGAGGTCAGAGGTGTTTCAAGAGAACCTGGTTCAAAGGCGAAAGTTCTTGTTTATTCAAGAGATAATTTGTCTGATATAATTGGTGTTTGTGTGGGTCCTAGAGGAAGTAGGATACAGGTTATAACAAATGAGTTAAAAGGTGAAAAAATTGACATTATTAAATGGTCAAGTAATATGTCGGAGCTCGTTGCAAATGTTTTAACTCCTGCTATAGTTACAAAAGTTCTTGTTAATGAGAATGAAGATATAATTGATGTTGTTGTTCCACAAAACCAATTAAGCTTAGCTATTGGAAGAAATGGACAAAACATAAGATTGGCTGTAAAACTTTTGAATCACAGATTGAACATTATGACGGATGATGAAGAAAAAGAAAAGAGAATAGCTAATTTTAACGCAGCTACAAAATTGTTTGTAGATGAATTGGATGTTGAAGAAGTTATTGGACAATTGCTCGCTTCTGATGGTTATTTAACTATAGAGTCTTTAGCTAATGCCGATATTAGTAATATAGCTAAAATTGAAGGATTTGATGAAGATGTAGCTAATGAAATTAAAAACAGAGCTATTGAATGGGTTGAAGAGCATAGTAATAGTGAAGAAGATAATGACGAAAAAATAAATGATGAAGAATAGAGGTTCTAATGGCTATAGAAGACAAAAAAAGAAGTACATTGAAGTTGCATTTAAATACTGTTCCTAAAGTTAAGGAAACTAAGCAAAATATTGAGCCAAATGTTGATATGGAACAATTGATGGTTAGACAGCAACAATTAAGAAACGCTAAAAATCTTGAAGAAAGGAGAAAGCTTATAAATACAAAAAAGATTGAACAGAAAAAGCGTGTGGAAGAAAATAAGGTTGTTGTTCCAAAAACAGACAACGGGCAGAGTATAAATATTGTAAATAGGGCTACCGAAACTGTTTCTGAGAAAAAAAATGATATTATTATTGGTAAGGAAAGTAATGGTAACAACAACAGTAAAGAAAATAAAAAGGACTTTAAAGTTGATCGAAATTTCAAAAGAAGTGAAAAAGAATTAAGGGAAAGAAGAAACAACAGGAGAGATCTCGACAAGAATAAGAACCAAGAAAGTAAAAATGCTGAGAATAATAGCAAGAGTAAAAATAATTTAAACAACAGGTTTGATGATAAAATTAAAAATAATAAACAAATTGATGATAAACTGTTAGAAAGTACACAGCCAGTTGTTAACAAACAGAAAGAATTTTTCAAAAAAGACAGAAAATACGAAGAATTTAATGAAAAAGAAGAGAAGGAAGAAAATAGAAATAGAATAAGTAAAAAAGAGTTTAAGGAAAAAATGGATGAAAAAAGTAATAAATATAAAAATAATTATTTAATTTCCGATGACTCAGACGATGATTATAGTTCTAATAATAATAGAAGCAGTGGTTTAAAGTCTTTTAAGAGATCAAAAGTTAAGAAAAATGATAATATACATCAAAAGGTTTATCATGATGTGCAAATACCTGAATTTATATCTGTTTCTGAATTGGCAGATAGAATGTCAGAAAAAAAGTCTGATGTAGTAAAAAAATTATTTATTATGGGTATGCCAGTAACGGTAAACCAAACGATAGATGCCGATACTGCTGAATTAATAGTCACAGAATTTGGTCATACACCTATTAGAGTTTCCGATTCTGATGTTGAAAAAGTTTTGAATACTAACAGAGAATGTAAAGAGTTTATCTCAAGAAGTCCCGTTGTTACTGTTATGGGACACGTTGATCATGGTAAGACATCTTTACTTGATGCTTTGAGATCGACACGCATAGCTGAGGGTGAATCTGGTGGTATTACACAACACATTGGTGCCTCTAGAATAGAAACAAAAGATGGAAAGTTTATAACATTTATTGATACTCCGGGACATGAAGCATTTACTGAAATGAGGATTAGAGGTGCTAATATTACTGACATAGTTGTGTTAGTTGTCGCAGCTGACGATGGTGTAAAAGATCAGACAATAGAAGCTATAAATCATACAAAAGCTGCTGGTGTTCCAATGATTGTTGCTGTAAACAAAATTGATAAAGTTGGTGCTGATCCAGAAAGAGTTAAACAAGAGCTCTTGAAATATGATGTTGTCTCTGAAGATTTTGGTGGTGATGTAATGTTTGTAAATGTTTCCGCTAAAAATAGACTTAATATGTACAAACTATTAGAAGCTATTCTATTACAAGCCGAAATGCTTGATTTAAAAGCTCCTATAGATTGTCCATCTGAAGGTGCTGTTATTGAGGCCAGAGTTGATTTGCAAAAAGGTATTATTGCTAGTGTTTTAGTACAAAAAGGTATATTGAAAATTGGTGATATAGTTGTAGCTGGTACTTCATACGGTAAAGTTAAAAGAATGATTGACGACAAGAGAAAGAATCAATTAAAAGCTGAACCATCTGTCGCAGTTGAGATTTTGGGATTAAATAATGTACCAAAAGCTGGTGATAAATTTAACGTTGTTGCAACGGAAAAAGAAGCAAGAGACATAATTTCATATAGAGAAAGGAAAGAGAAAGAAGCCATTGCTTTAAGAAACGGAAAGAAAACATTTGATAATCTTTTACAGGAAGTTGGAAATAATAAAAAGGTTTTATACGTAATAGTTAAAGCGGACGTTTCAGGTTCCATAGAGGCTGTAAATAGTAGCTTATTAAAACTTGGAAATAATGAAGTTTCTGTTTCTATAGTACACTCTGGTACCGGTGCTATTACAGAAACTGATATAAACTTAGCATCTGTTTCAAATGCTCTTATTATTGGTTTTAATGTAAGATCTACACCAAAAGCGACAGAATGTGCGAAAGAAAAAGGTATAGAAATAAGATACTATTCAATTATCTATAATATTATGGATGATGTGAAAGATATTTTAAGCGGTTTATTAAATCCTGTAAAGAAAGAAGAAACAGTTGGACAAGCTGAAGTAAGAAGTGTGTTTAAATTATCCACATCTGGTACAGTTGCTGGCTGCTATGTAACGAATGGTGAGATCCAAAGAAATCTTCCTATAAGGTTAATCAGAGATGGTGTTGTTATCTATGATGGTAAAATAAAAGCACTAAGAAGATTTAAAGAAGACGTAAAAGAAGTTAAAAATAACTTTGAATGCGGCATATCTATAGAGAACTATACTGATATAAAAGAGAAAGACATAATTGAGTGTTATAAGATAATTGAGGAAAAGAGGGGATTATAATTCCATAAAATAACAATCTAATTATAGTGTTAATTGTCTGTTATTTTGCAAATTTTTTCTTATTTTCCACTCAAATGTAAGCGGTTAACGTTAAGTAGTTTTAATTATTTTGTTAATTTCTGTCGTAAATAGTTTAGAAAAACTATCATTAAATCTTCTCCCTTTTGAGGTGAAACGTCAACAAAGTTGACAAATAGGAGCTAAAATTAAAAAACGAATCAAAAATAAAATAAAAAAAATAATAGTTTTAACAATTCACAGGTATTCTATCGCCAGCAGAGCTGGCACTTTCCCTCAAGGAGGGAAAGGATTTAGAGAATAACAACCATTAAAGAATCTTTTTCCTCTTTGTATTATTTTTTAAATAATTTAAGCGAGTACTTATAAATACTGACTTAATTGGTTAAAATTATCTGTGTAGACTCAAATTTTAGTAAAAAATAAATATTTTTATCACAAATAATTAAGAAAAACTATTGCTAAATCCTTTCCCTCCTTGAGGGAAAGTGCCACGAAGTGGCGATAGGGTGCTTAAAATTTGTTTGAACTTCTTCGCGAGGTGCTGAGTCTCCGAACTCAACACCCAGTATTTACAAATATCGATCAATTATATAACATAATAAATAATAATAAAAATTGAGTTCTGCAAATATTAGGTACTGGATTCGGAGATCCAATACGTCGCACAAGTAGCGAAAACGGAAAGATTTTTTTATGATCATTACTCTCTAAATCCTTTCCTTCCTTGAGGGAAAGTGCCAGCTTTGCCGGCGATAGGGTGCTTAAAATTTGTTAAGACTATTATTTTTAATTTAATTCTTTGTGAGGTACTGAGTTCCCGAATTAGATACATCTTAAAACAAAAATAACCGCCACAATGTGACGGTTTTTTAGGAGTTAAATATGGAGATAAGTATATAATT
>CAKVBE010000107.1 GCA_934725005.1 uncultured Rickettsiales bacterium
AATAACAGCAATAAAAACAATTTTAATCTTGAAAAATTGCTTTTATGCATTACATTTTATTAGATTATTGAAATAATCTTAAATTCACAGGATATGCAGAGGTTTAAAATTACAAAAAATGGCTATTATGGGTTAAAAACAAAATTAGATCACTTGTTGAATGTTGAAAGACCAGCAGTATCAAAAGCTATAGGCGAAGCTATAGAGATGGGAGATTTAAGTGAAAATGCCGAATATAGTTCAGCAAAAGATAAACAGGTTATAATAGAGAATAATATATCGAATCTGACTGATTTGTTATCTAGAGCTGACGTCATTGATGTATCTAAACTAAATGGTGACATAATAGATTTTGGCGCAACCGTAGGTTTAATCGACGAAGATACTGAAAAAAAAGTTCTATATCAGTTAGTTAGCGAAGTTGAATCTGACTTAGATAATGGTAAAATTTCTATTGAATCTCCAGTTGGAAAAGCTCTAATCGGAAAATTAAAGGGTGATGAGATAGAAATAAAAGCTCCAAGTGGCACAAAATTTTATGAAGTTATAAGCGTTGAATGGAAATAATATAACTAAAGAATATGAAATTACCAAGTTGGCCCACAATTAGTGAAAATAAACCATCATATGGTCCGGAGAGAATTGAAAAAGTGTTAAAAAAAGCCTTGGCTCTATTAGGACATCCAGAAGAACAAATGAGGAATGTATTTCATGTCGCTGGAACCAATGGAAAAGGTAGCACTGTATCATTCCTAAAAAGTATGATAGAATCCGATGGCTACAGGGTTAATAGATTTATTTCACCACATTTAGTAAATTATAACGAAAGAATAGAAATTTGCGGTAAACAAATTACTGATGATTATTATAACAGTTTAGCTGAAGAAGTAAAAAAAGTACTGTCAGATAACAATATAAGTGTATCATATTTTGAAGGAATAACAATAATTGCATTTTTGGCTTTTGCTAGAAGTAATGCTGACGCAAATATAATAGAGGTTGGTTTAGGTGGTAGACTTGATGCTACAAATGTATTCGATAATCCATTAGTAGACATTATAACACCAATATCATTCGATCATATGCATATACTTGGTGATACTTTGGAAAAAATTGCTATGGAAAAATTTGGCATAGTAAAAAAAGGAACACCAGTTGTCATCAGTAAGCAAAAAGAAGAAATTGCAGAATTACTATCAAATGAATGTATTAAAATTGGTTCACCATATTATGTATATGGGAAACAATGGAAGTTTACCGAACATGAACATAATTGTGTTTTTGAAGGAATATACAAAATGCTATATACTCCTTATCCAACAGTAAATGGAGACTATCAAATAATAAACGCTGGAACAGCTATAGCTGCTCTAATGGCACAAAATAAACTAGTTGTATCAGATGAGGCTATAAGAAATGGTATTAAAAACATGTTTTGGCCAGCTAGAATACAGGATATAACAAATTCAAAATTTGGTAAATTATGCAACACTGAATTATATCTAGACGGCTCACATAATGAAGATGGGGCGAGAACATTAGCTGAATGGATTGATAAATTAAATAAAAACAATATTAAAGAAACAATAGTAATTCTTTCAATATTAGCTAGAAAAGATACAAAGGCATTCGTAAAACAATTATCAAATTCAGTTAAAAAAGTAATAATAGTTAATGCTAACATAAAAGACCAAACTTTCAAAAATACAGATGAATTAAAAAATGAATTACAGACCGTTGGTATAGAGGTACTAGGTAATTTCAACGATATAGAAAGTTCTTTGCAATTTATTTCAAAAATAGCAAACAACAAGAATACAAGAACAATAATAACTGGTTCTTTATATTTTGCTGGTTATGTATTAGAAGAATTAAATAAATAAAGGAAAAAAATGTTGAGACCATCAGGAAGAAAAATAAATGAATTAAGAGAAGTTAAAATAGAAACTAATATAAATAAGTATGCCGAGGGTTCCTGTTTAATTTCTTGCGGTGGAACAAAAGTTATTTGTACAGCAACAGTAGAAGAAAAAGTTCCACCTTTTTTAAAGGGGAAAGGCAGCGGTTGGGTAACAGCTGAATACAATATGTTACCACGTGCAACGGAACAAAGAGTTATAAGAGAAAAAGAAAAAACTAATAGTCGTTCTACAGAATTACAGAGAATAATTGGCAGATCATTAAGGGCATCTATAGATTTAACAAAATTAGGTGAAAAACAAATAATAATAGACTGTGATGTAATACAAGCAGATGGCGGAACGAGGTGCGCTTCAATAACTGGAGGATTTGTTGCATTGTATTTAGCAATAGAAAAACTATTAGAAAATAAAAAATTAAAAGTAAATCCGATAAAAAATTTTGTTGCTGCTGTTTCATGTGGAATTTACAAAAATGTTTGCGTAATGGACTTTGACTACGAGGAAGATAGCAATTCTGAGTGCGATCTAAATTTTGTAATGAATGACAATTTTGACATAATTGAAATTCAAGGAACAGCTGAAGGTAAACCATTTAGTTTCGAAAAAACAACAGAAATGTACAATCTTGCCAAAACAGGCGTACACGAACTTATAAGAAAACAAAGAGAAGTATGTTGTAAAAAATAACAAAAGACGTCCTGCCCTTCTGGGCAGGACGGAAATCCACATGACCGTTCACTATCAGACGCTGACAAGCATAGCCAGCCCCAGTAACAAAAGCATCTTAATGTTAATTTCTTTCATAACTTATCTCCACTAAACTTGCCTAATAGCTCACACAGCACACATAAACAAAACAACAGTGTAAGGCATAAGCCATAAGCACACGTTAATATTTAAACAGAAAGTTATAATAGTCAATACATTAATTAAAAAAAATTTTATTTTATTGTCCTATAAGAATACAGAATTTTAAAAACAAAAAATAGAAGTAGCAATTTTTTGAAACATTTCAATAAAATATGTAGTAACTAACTCAATATCTTGTATATCTGTGTATAGTTTTATATTTTGTTTTCTTCCAGTTATAATAATCAAAATAATTTTGACAGCCACTATTACCGAAACAACCAACAAATGGCGTAATTTCTTCAAACAAATCACTTCCATCCACCATAAATCTTTCAAGATATATTAAAATATTTTTATGCTCTCTTCCAAATCTGTTTTTATATTCAATTAAATAAAATTTTAATTGCTCTAATAACCATAAAGCATTACCATTACTTTCTTGCAACCATTTCTGGCAAGGATGATTTAGAAAACACGGCTTATATAAATTTTTACAATCATAATTTTTTAAATAGCAAAAAGTTGATAATAACTGTTCAGTCTCCAAAATCATCTTATTCAATAGCACATCATCTAACATCTTAGCATTCAGTAGATGATCCGACGTACTAAACATAAAAATATTCATAAATTAATTTAAGTTTAAACCTAAGAAGGTTTAAACTTAATGAATATTTTATCAACAACTTAATCAGTGGCTAGAGTCATCTAGCACCTTTTTTTATAGCAATTATTAATACCATTATGGATGCCGGAGTGATACCAGAGATACGACTAGCTATTTCTACATTATAGGGCCTATATTTTTTTAATTTTTCTTTAACTTCATTTGTCAAACTTGACAGAGAATCGTAATCAAAATCATTTGGAATCACCAAATCTTTTTCTTTATTATACAATGCAACATCTTCATCTTCTCTAGCTATATATGGTGCATACATAGTCTCAATCTTGATTTGTTTTCTTGTCATAGGATTAATATTATTTAATTCATGATATATATTAGACAGTTGTTCAAATTTTATAATTGGAAACGATAACAAATCATATAAGCTTCTCCTTTCACCATCTTTTTTTATGTTTATTCCATATTTTTCAAGTTCATTCGGTGAAACTGTTATACCTTTCAGCAATTCTTCAGCTTTATTTAAATCATTTTTTCTTTTTTCAAAAACTGTTTGCCTTTCCTTAGAAACACATCCAAACTTTATACCTAGTGGTGTTAACCTTAAATCAGCATTATCAGCTCTAATTAAAAGCCTATATTCAGCTCTTGAAGTGAACATCCTATATGGTTCTTCAGTTCCAAGCGTCGTCAAATCGTCAATTAAAACACCAATAAAACTATTATTACGTTTTAAAATAAAAGGATCCTCACTGGCACTATTGATTCCGGCAACTATACCCTGCCCTGCTGCTTCTTCATAACCAGTTGTAC
>CAKVBE010000108.1 GCA_934725005.1 uncultured Rickettsiales bacterium
AAAAAATCTTCACAATCCAACATCGCTACCTGGTTAAAATCTAGTAAAATAGAACAGTTCAATTTTTTGCAATGAAAGAATATTAGGTATGTGATTTAACTCGCATAAAGTTTAAATTCCTCTTTTATTCTTAAGACATTTTCCCATCAAAGATGGGAAAAATTAATAATAGTTTTGACTAATTAATATTATAATTATAAATTAAATGTCAGAAAAATAATTATTATTCCTTTAAAATTCATAAAAACAATAAAATATTAAATGAGACAAGTAAGCGTTATAGGAGCTGGAAGATGGGGAACATTTTTGGCTTGGTACTTAGCAGAATATGATAAAGCTGACAAAGTATACGTGTATGGAACCGAAAATTCAATTACGTTTCAAAATTTGAAACAAAATAAAAAAAATGAATATTTATCACTACAAGATAGAATTGAATTGACATCAAACTTAGAACTAACATTAAAATCTGATTTTATATTTATATCAATAAATGCACAAAATTTAAAATTTTTATCCACTGAAATTAATAATTATAATGTTCAAGAAAAAACTTTCATACTAGCTATGAAAGGTATTGATATAAAAGAGAAAAAGAGATTATCTGAAATAGTCTCCGAAAAAATTACACAAGACATTAACATAGCAGTATTGCTCGGACCAGGACATGTTGAAGACTATACAAAAGGAATACCAAACTGTGTTGTAATTGATGGTAATAACAAACAAACAAAAGATAATGTTATTAACTTAATGCAAAGTAAATTAATAAGACCATATTATGGTAATGATCTAATTGGAAACGAAATATGTGCAGCCTATAAAAATGTCATAGGTATTGCTGCCGGCATACTTGATGGTTTAGGTTACTATAGTCTAAAAGGCGCATTAATGTCAAGAGCTTTATTTGAGGTTGGAAGATTCATAGAAAAATGCGGCGGAAATCCAAAAAGTGCCGGTGGTTTATCTTTCTTAGGAGATTTTGAAGCAACGTTATTTTCGCAGCATAGTAAAAATAGAACATTTGGTGAAATGTACGTAAAAGATAAAAATATAAAAAAAGATTGTGAGGGGTATTATACATTAGAAGCTATTTATGAGATTGGAAAGGATCTAAATATAGATTTACCGATTACGAATATTCTTTATGATGTAATATACAATAATACACAACCACAAGATGGACTAAAGAAATTATTTGAAAGGAATATTACAAATGAGTTCTAAAACTAGTTGAAGATTATCTACAATAATTTTTAGATAATTTTCATAACCGTGTTTATTAAAATTGTACGCTTTTTGAAAAGATGGCAACACTATTTATTGGTAAAAATTATATTTGTCCAAATAAAATGATTCACAACGATTGTAGTTTTTACGGAAAATGTAAAATGTGTATTAAACTCGGATTTTCAATTATTTATAATACTTCCACCAATTATTATTAATAAATTTATTAAAATTTTCATTATCCACCTTTTCCCCAATTTTTGGAGTAATTAATTTTACATTGCTTTTTTTAGCTTCTTCAATAACGTAATTTATTGATTCTTGCCATGGATGCATTGCCAAATCAAATACAGCCCAATGTATAGGTAAAAGATATTCTGATTTCAAATCTATCATAGTTTTAATTACTTCATCTGGAAACATATGAATATCTGCCCAACGTTCATTCCAAGCGTCAATTTCAAGTGCCACAATATCAAACGGCGCATACTTTTGTGCATATTCTACAAAATGCTTACCATAACCACCGTCTCCACCCCAAAATATATTTTTATTTTTAGATTTTATAACATATGAACCCCATAAACTTCTATTCCAATCTTTAAAATTTCTTCCAGAAAAGTGTACAGTCGGCAAAAGTGTAAAAGATAAAGTATTTTCAGTAAAATTATCTTCCAAACCAAGTTCCATAATATTTTCTTTTTTAACACTCCAATCAATTAAAGTATCACCAACACTCAATGGAACAATAAACTTTGAATTTTTTAATTTTTGTACTGTTTTTCTTTCCAAATGGTCATAGTGATTGTGCGTTATCACAACATAATCAATATGTGGTAAATCTTTTCTTTTTATCGGCGAATCAACATAACGAGATACAGCAAAAGGAATCGGAGCAGCATTATCAAAAACAGGATCAATAATTATTCTTTTTCCATCAAGTTCAAGAATTGTGTTTGAGTGACCTAACCAAAAAATAGCAAAATCGCTTGGAACTTCTGTAAAAGTTGGTTTTACAGTTGGTAATTTATCTTTTGGCGCATTTTTTGATCTAAAAAATAATCTTAGAAAACTAAATTTTTCGTTTGAAACCTCACCTCTTTTAAATGTATGTGACAACGATTTTGGACTTACAAATCTTCCGTTTTTATAATATGATAACTTACTATAATCAGCTTTTGTAGCTATTCCAATATTTCTTAATGCAATTATCACAAACAAAGCAATAATTGCAATAAAAATTAAAAAAATGTATAAAAATACCATTTTCATACTATTTTAAATTATTCTTAATCAACCATTCATTTAATAAATCAGCAATTTTATATTATTTAAACCAAAAAAACGGTAAAAATCACCTAGTATATCAATTTTGTCTCTGTACACTATATTAATTCTTATTTTTAAAAAAACATAGCAAAAAAAGTTCAAAAAACTTATAAAAATAGTTCAAAATTTTACATGTTTAGTTTATCGATGTTTAACAGATTCTCACCAAGTATAGTAAGAACATAAACAGTGCTATTTTTTATCTGATAGATTATTCTATAATTATCACATACACATTGTCTTATATTCAAATCACTGTTTCGTGATAATTCCGGTATTTTAGAGAATCTTTCCGGAAACTCCTTTAGGGAATTTATTGATGATTTTATATTTTTCAAAAATTTTGGAACATAATTTACATTTTTCTCATAATAAAACTACTATGTGGTCAACATCTGATTCAAAGTTTGGAAGGATTATTACTTTATATTTCATAAACTATATGCCATATTTGTTTTTTATTTTTTCAAAAAATTCATCAGCAGAAATCCCTTTTCCTTCTTCAACCTCTTTTAGTCCAGCTTTTATTTTAGAAATATCATTTTCACTTAATGAATATTTTGAATTTACCATTTCTTGATATGACTCAGCATCCTGAATTACAAGTTCAACATTACCATTTATAGTTATAAATGTTGGTTGTTTAGTTGTTTTTACACGATTAACAACTTCGCTCGTTTTTTGCTTTAAAAAACTAATTGGTTTTATATCATCGATAATATTCATGATTTCTTACTTTAATTAAGACTAAATTTAGTATATAATGTAATACTTAAAAAGGCAATACTATTTTATCAAATAAAAATTATTTATTTCCTATAAACTCTATATGTTTTCAGCACCAGCATACTCAATGGACTAGCAACAAACAGTTGCAAAAAAGAGCAATAAAATAATTTCTTTTACGAAGTGCCGAATCTCTGACCACAGTGCTCAATGCTCTCAAAATTATATATTTGTTAGTATAAGGTATTGGATTCATGAGTTCAACACCTCAAAGCTTTTTCCGTCATTATTAATTTATTTTAAATTATTTTTAATCAACCACTCATTCAATAAATCAGCAATTTTATCATTATTTAAATCTTGCATTAAAAAATGTGTATTACCATGGATACCAATTTTAGGTAATTCTACCAAAGTTGCATTTCCACCATGCCTATTTATAGTTTCAACAAACTTTCTTGCCATATGAAGACGAACTCTCCAATTTTCATCACCAAGATTTTTAGAAGGTTCTTCTGGGATATAATCACCGAAGTATAAAACTATTGGAATTTTTGTCAATTTATTAAAATCATCTGCTTTTACTGGAATACCTTTAAGCGTTCCTGTTAAGCTAGGCATTGACTCAGGTACTTCATCTTCTGGAAAAACAAAACCGCCTGGTTCAAATGAAGCAACAGCTTTTACATTTTTATTTTCCATAGCAACAACCCAACCTGGATAACCACCAGCAGAATGAGTTATTAAAATACCACCATTAATTTTATCCATAAGAGAATTAATTGCTGGAATATCTTGCTTATGGTCGCTTAAATCTGGTGTCATTTCACGAAAAAATTGGTTTAAATATTCTTTATCTTGTGAAAATTGAACGCCTTTATTGTATTTTGGCCAAATACCAATTCTCCATATATCAA
>CAKVBE010000109.1 GCA_934725005.1 uncultured Rickettsiales bacterium
ATTTTAACTAAGTAAGCCAGTATTTACAAGTACTGGCTTAAATTATTTGAAAATTAGACCGGACAGTAGTGCGAAAAAATGGAAAAGATTTTTTAATAGTTGTTATTCTCTAAACCCTTTCCATCCTTGAGTGAAAGTGCCCTGAAAGGGCGATAGGGCGCTTATGAATTGTAAAAACTATTATTTTTATTTTTGCTTGTTCCTTTGATTTAAACTCCCCTTTGTCAACTTTGTTGACACTTCCACTCAAAAAGTGGAAGGATCTAGAAAATAACAACCCTTAAAAGATATTTTTCCTAAAGAATAGAAAAAATTTTAATTATAGTTTTTGATAAAAAAAATATTATAAAATTAAATCTTAACTTATGTGTAAAAATGGTTCAAAATTAAGAATTCATTATTAATTGCAAGTCATAGCACAAGTTTTGGCATTAAGATCTACTTAAGTAATTTATAAAATTTTTTATTACCTTGATTGACAGAGTTTATATTACTTATTTTTTAATGCCATTATTTTTTTATACTTTTCGTTCTCAATTTTTATATTTGTGTTTAATGAATAAACAGCATCTGTACAAATAGTATACTTAATTTGATAATCTTCCAATGTTTTAAAAATATTAAAAAATTCCTTTTCATCTTTCACAGATTTAGTCATAAAATTACTTGATATACAAATTTCAAGTTCAATACCCATAGATGAAGCTTTTTTCATCAATTCTGGAAATTTAACAATTTGTATACCATGACCAATTCTATTTGGTTTATATTGTTCTAAAATTGTCGCTAAAGTATCCTCAACACCTCCATAATACGGCTCACCGGCATGAATTGTTGTCATTAAACCAAGAGCATTAGCAGTCTTATAATAATGATAAAATTCTTCCTTTAATGGTACTTTTGCTTCAGGACCAGCTACATCAATTCCTATAACACCACGCTTATAGTATTGTATAGCTTTTTTAAAAATACCTTCATTTTGTGCTTCTGTACAATCCCTTCCCATGCTTAGTATCATACCACCATTTATGCCAAAAGTGTAATTAGCTTTTTCAAAACCAGATCTTGCTGAAATTAACAATCTATCTAAGTCTATTTTAAAATCCTGACTTCTTTTATACGGATTCCATCTTAATTCCAAATAATCACAACCATTCAAAAAAGCATTTTTATAGGAATCATAAAAAGATTTTTCAACAGCCATCGGCGAACTCTGACTCTCATCTATTATATGTATAATCTGTAAGTAGTCATCCAATGACTTTATCTTGTCTTTATCCATAGTTAAGTTATCAGCAAATTCTTGATAGCTTTTTGTTTTAATTTTCAACCCTGTTTCGTTTATTATCTCGAATAAAAGTACAGGTGATGTAGCACCAGATAAGTGTAAATGTAAATCCTTCATAATTCCCATATTATCATATTAGTTTAACACAATATTTAGACAAATTTAAAGCAAAATGTCAAGAAAGTTTTTAAAATTTAACAGTAAAAAACTTATAAATGATAGTTATAATCAACATATTCACAGATATCATTAGCTAAGCCACATGAATCATCAAATTCAATATTTGCATTAATTAACAATTTGGAGAACCAAGTTTCATTATCAAAATGGTTAATTTCTTTAATTTCTTTATTGAGCTTTTTACATGTTTCATCATTATTTTGAACTTCTTCTTCCATTTTTTTTTGAATCTTCCATGCTTACATCACAATATTTGGAATTTAATATATTTATAATTTCATCAGTAGCACTTTCAAAACTAGAAACCAGGTTAATATGAGTATTCACAACTTCCTCTTGTGAGCCAAATTTAAAAGTATCATTAGAATTTTCATTGAACCCATTAGCATCATTAATTTGGGCAAAATTGCTTATCCCAATCTGATTATTATGAAAATTATAATATTGATTATCAGATTTCTGCTGAGTAGGTACAACGTATTTAAATTCTTCTTCACTATTATACATACCAAAATTTTCAACTTCTAATAAATCTGCAGTTACATCACTAGTATTTTCAGAACCAAAAAATTGATCGTTACAATTCTCTGTGTTAACATAAAGTGAATCATATCCAAAAATACCACCGTCATGTTTATCATCGGATTCATTAATAACTTGACAAGTTGGCATTTGCTGATTATTATTGCAGTGTGATGACATCTGTAGCTTAAATTCTTGTGTAATTGGTTGATTATAACATGGATCTGGTTCTATTCTAAAAAATGTTTCCTTGTTACCAAAATCTATAGACTTGCCATTACTGTCTGTTTTAGAAAAATTTCTTCTCGCGATTTTATAAGATATCTTTATACGATCAATTATATCTTTTATTTCTTCAATTGCATCACTAGAATCCTTATTTTTTTAAAAAGATGGTATTCTTTACCAAAAGCTTTTTCAATTAACAAAATCATATTCATTCTAAAAGATTTAAAATAATACCTTTCTTTTGTTTTTGAATCAAAATTAAAACTTAAACGACTTTCTTCTAAGAAATAAATAATGTTATTATAAATATCTTTTAAGTAGTCACAATTGAGACTTGCTTCCACTTTATCTTTAGATGATTCAATAAGGCTTTCAAAAAAATCCTTAACATTAAGCAACCTCTGCGCTTACTTTCTCTGAAAGAATTTTTTCAATAAAATTTTCCATAATAAAACTCACTTAAAAATATGTTAATAGTTATTACACATAGGAGTATACCATAAATAAATAAAAATGCAACATTCCATCATCTTTTAATATAATTAAAGATGCCAATTATTTCAAAATGCTTAGACATATAAAATTGGTCAACAATATATAAATCAATTAATCTGTAATTATCAGCAAAAAACTTTGTGTCACGAATGAAGGCATCAATACTGCAAGAAATATATACAACTTTCTCCACATTAGATTTAGCAATAAACTTACATTGATTCTCAGAGCCGTTTCTAGGAGGATTTATAACAAGCCCGTCAAACTCATTAAGTTCACTGCAAATTAATGGTTGTCTAAATAGATCTCTTCTTGAAACAATGATTTTACTTTTAAATAAATTTTTATTAATTGAGTTGATCATTAGCTCATCTCCTTCAAAACTAAAAACTCTAGATTTTTCACTTAATGGAAAAGAGTATGTACCAACACCACAATACAAATCAGCAACTCTTTTACAACTGTCCAAACTCTCACAAACAACATTAATCATAAAATCCTGACTCTCTTTTGTTGCTTGTAAAAAACAAACTTCTGGAACAATTATGTTTTTATTTTTTAATTTTAAAATAGGCTCCTCTTTACAGTAATATCTTATCGGTTTGAAACCATCAATGCGATAAGAAATTAAAATTGAGTATTCTTTCAGATAATCTATCTTTTTAAATTCATTTATATCAAAATTACTAAAAAAATTAAAATTTAAAATCAAACCATTATCAACTTTAGTTATATCAACAGAAGATAAATTTTTTAGTTTTAAATTACTTAATTTTTCTATCAACAAATTAATATCATCAACAACATTTATGCATTTTCTGATACAAACTATATCATTACTTCCTTTTTTAAAAAAACCGAAAAAACCATCCTTGTAGTTCAAACTTACACGCCTACGCCTTCCATATCCTACCTTAAAAATTTTTAAAGAATTTCTATCAAAATATGGAAAGTTTTTGATAATTTCAGAATATAAAATATCGCTCTTTAGATTATAATAATAATTTTCTGACAAATATTCTAAATCGCAGCCACCACAATTACAATACTCACATTCGCAGTTCAGTGACCTATTATCGGACTTTTTTAAAAAATTAGTAACCCTAGCTAGACAATATTTAGAATTTTCTTTATATATATCAATATTGACAACATCTCCAATAACTACATCATCAATAAAACATTTTTTGCCATCCAGGACTACAACACCTTTGTAGTCCTTAGATATTTTTTCAATCTGGATTTTAGTTGGCACACTCATAATTAGTTGTCACAACAAGTATTACATCCAAAAGGATCATTAGATACCCCATAATAACGGCAATTCTTACTTCGACGCCATCCCCAATCATTGGATGTGCTTTCATTAATCTTATTGAATATCGCAGCATCACATTGTTTTATTAAACTACCCCATTTACCATTATCATTACATCTAACATATGTAACACCAAGTAAACTATCATCAGTATGAACT
>CAKVBE010000110.1 GCA_934725005.1 uncultured Rickettsiales bacterium
ACATTCTTCATTTCCTCAGGATACATTTCTATTGCTCTAAAAAACAATATTGTCGTTGTATCCATTCCTCTTTTTCCCTGTTCCCAATTTTTAAGACTATTAAGGTTTATACCAAATTCTTCGGCAAATTTACTTTGCGATAATTTTTGTTTTTTCCTTATAGCTTTTAAATCTATGGGTGTATAAACGGTAGCGCCAGTATCTTCACCATTTGAAAATCTTATGGCTTCTTTTGCCGCTTCAATCAATCTCTTACCTAAAGTTTCAGTCATTATGAATACCTCTTTTAATCATTTTTAGTAAATTTGATAATTCTTTTTTATCTTGTTCAGATATATTTTCTTTATCATTTTTCGCATAACAATCAAATAAATACAGTGGTACATTTTCAGCGCAATAATAATAAATAACTCTGCTTCCACCACTTTTACTTTTATTATTATCTAAACTCCACCTTATTTTTCTTAATCCACCAGTTCCTTTTATCATATCGCCAGCTGTTGGGTTTTCAGATAAAAATAATTTCAGATTATCAATGCTTTCTTCACTCAATAATTTTTTAACAGCCTTTTTAAAACTAGCTAATTCAACAATTGTTATCATTGATAAACATAAACAATTAACTATAGTTATAATATAAGCCATTGAATTATATTTGTCAAGAAAATTTATCTATAAAATAAAAAAATACCAGGTTATTCAACCTAGTATTTTCAAAATATTTATTTAATTATTTTTCACTTATATTACTAAGCCATTTATTAAGGCCGATTTTTGTACTTCCATAGCCGATCCAAGCATCCTCTTCAACGTTACAATTTTTACATAAAGTTTTTAAATCATTTATTGTATTTTGTTTTACACCACCACCATTTGTAATAAATGGAATAACCCTTTTATTTGACAAATCATGTTGACTTAAAAAGCTTCTAACTGGAACAGAAATTGTTCCCCACCAATTTGGTGAACCAATAAATACAACATCATATTGTTCAATATTTTCAACTTTATTTTTTAATTCTACTAAAGCACCATCATTCAACTGTTGTTTTGCTACTTCTGTTAATTCCTTGTAAGCACTTGGATATGGTGTTTTTAATTCAATTTTGAAAATATCACCACCAACTTTTTCATGAATTGCATTAGCAACAGTTTCAGCATTTCCACTATTTGAATAGTATGCAATAAGAATTTTCTTATCTTTCAGTCCATCTGCTTTTAATTCTTTTCCACAAATAAAAGCAAAAATTGTAGCAAAAAATAATATAATTTGTTTCATTTCTTTCTTCCAGTTATCAATAATACTAATAATTTTAATAAGTGTTTTTAACGTGTGGTAATCAAAAAAGTTCAAAATAATTACAAAAAAAGTCCAAATAATGATATTAATGAATTTTTTAAAAAATACTTGACATTTTTAATATATTACAATAATAATATATATTATAAATGTAATATATATTGTTAATATGAAAAATTTTTTATTTTTGACAAGTTTTTTACTAGGACCAATACGAAGTTTTGCGAATCCAGCTTGTACTGTTTGCACTGTTGCTATCGGAGTAAGTTTGAGTATAGCTAGAAAAATCGGTGTTTCCGACTCAATTATTGGTTTATGGGCAGGAGCAGTATTAACTTTATTGGGATATTGGACTATCTTATTTTTTGATAAAAAGAATTGGAACTTTAAATATAGAAATGAATTATTAATACTAATATCAATTTCTACAATTTTTACAATTTATATTGGTGAAGTAAAATACACACCAAAGTTAATTTTATATTTTTTGTATATAGATCCAATTTTATTTTCAACATTTGTTGGTTCCATGACATTTATATATTCACAAAAATTATATCAATATATGAAAGTTAAAAATAATAATCATGCACATTTTCCATTTGAAAAGGTCATATTACCGTTTTTATTTTTGCTATCCACAAGTTTATTTTTTTATTTTATTAATTTTTAGGACAGATTATGCAAAAAGCAAAAGATTTAAAGGAATTCATTGAAAGAATTGATCAGACAAAAAAATTAAATCCAAAGGATTTATCTTCAGATCAAGATTTAACTATTGGTATAATGAACTTAATATCGATAGAGGAACATTTAATGTTTTCAGGTGCCAAAACGGAAAAAACAGGATATTATGATTTAATAGAAAAAGTTAGAGAATTAAGAAAAAATCTCATGCAAAAGATAATACCACAATATGAAGGTGAGGTTTGGTGTATATCTAAGCATTTGTTATCATCGTCAATGAGATTAATGGAAGTTGGTACTAAACAGCAAAGTTTAGGGAATAAAGAACAGGCCTACGAGTTATTTAATCAATCATATGAATTGTATTGCTTATTTTGGGGACTCAACATGAATATGTTAAATCTTGAAAACGTTAAGTGGGTAAAAGATGACATTAAATCCATAAAGGAAATTTCTGATGCAATAAAAAAAGACCCGGCAGTAGAGAATGAAATCAAAGACGTTGATAAGAATGATAATAAAAAAGTATTTTCAAATCTGAAAAATACGATTAAAAAATTAGTGAACTGTTGTATAGAATAAAAAATTATGAAAAAGAAAATTATTTTAAGTTTTTTTGTTTTTACATTTATTTTGTTACCAATTTTATTTTTTGTAAAAAATCACAACACAAAAGCACAAAATATAGAAATTACGGATGAACTAAGTGATAACAAAATATATTTTTTTTCTCAACGTGGATGTCCGCATTGTAATCAGGCATTGGAATTCATAGCAAAAAACTTTAACAATATAAACAATTTTAAAATTCTTGACATAAATGATAATGAAAAAAATTTTAAATTGTTTATAAAGTGTGCTAAAAAATTTAATTTAGATAAAAATTCATTAGGAACGCCACTAATTTGCATGGGAGATAAATATTTTCTTGGTTGGAACAGTGAATATGAAAAAGATTTTAAGAAATATGTTAATGAACTTTTTATTATTGATAGATAAAAAGCTTAAATTAATATTGAATGCATAAGAATACATAAAATTCAATGCAAGAACAGTTACCAGATCATATAATGAAAAAAGCCGTAAACGGGATTAGTTACATAGGCCATCCACTGCGGCTACGTATTCTTGAGTATCTTGATGTTAATGTCAAAGCATCGGTTTCTGATATTTTAGAGCACATGAATATTGAACAAGCAGTCATTTCACAGAATTTAAAAAAAATGAAAGATTACAATTTATTAACATCAGAAAGAGACGGAAAATTTGTATACTATAGTATATGCAAAGAATATCCAGCTAGTATTTTTGTATGTATTAGAAAACTATTTGGTTTAATAACGAATAAATTCAGATTTTTAGATGATAATTACAAAGAAATATTACCAGAGGATTACACGACTATGGTTGCAAATAGAATCAAATTATTCGCAAATTATGATAAAATGAGAATACTAGAATATCTATTAATAAAAGGCCCAAGTAATGTTTCACAGGTAATAGATGGTATAAAATCAAACCAATTAAAGGTTTCACAATACTTAAAAAGATTAAAAGATGATGGTTTTTTAAAATCAAAAAAAGAAGGAAGGTTTTGTATTTATGAAATTCTGAATGGTGTTCATAAAACAGCGATACAATGTATCCATAAGAGATACGATTCATTAGAAGACAAAAGCCTATTTTAATTACTTTATAAAGACAAATAATATTAAGAGATATTAAGTTTTTAAACTTAACATCTCACGTAAGTTTATATTTATGAAAAGTAATTTTAGAAAGAGAAAAATATTCAAAATTTGAATATAATAAAATCTTGATGGACTATTACATAAATCATTTGTTTAAGACAGAAACTGGAACCAATTTATTCAGTCTTCTTGTGTTGTTAATAAAATCAATAAGCATCAATAATTATGATATAATTTTAGATACATTGAGACAGATAGAAAAATATTATTTTATTAGATAATAATATATTGGATTTAACCCAAAAATACTTCACTTTAAACAAATTTGTAAAATTAAAAATAAGTATTGCCTGTTATAGATAAATCTAATGTTGATTTTGACAAAAAATTTGATATAATAACATTGGTTCTAACAAACTAATATAGAGAAATGGAAACAATTCTAAAAAGACAAACACAAGAACAAATTTTAGACGATTTTAAAAGACT
>CAKVBE010000111.1 GCA_934725005.1 uncultured Rickettsiales bacterium
AAGTTCATTATACATATTGTCAAATCTTGATCTGAAGATAAGTCTTTTGGATTGGTTTTTTTAGCTTGATCTACTCTTTCCACAAATTCCTTGACATCTTTTGCTTTCTGCATGGTTTATTACAATAATTTAACATTACAAACTTAATATACACAACATGTATTGTACTTGTCAAGTTTTTATTAAATATGTAACAATTTTAGAAATCATTGAATAGTAATTAAATTAAATTCATGGTGTTAATAAAAATTAAAAAAATATATTAAATTTTGACTTAATTTATTTTGGTCATACCTTTGTTTTATTATTTAAGTGTTAAATCAGAAAATTCTTGTAAAAATTTTAATTTAATATAAACTGAGATAAATATTTATTTTGTAATATGGGAACATGTCTGATATAGTTGTTAGTGTTAACAAGTTATTAAAGAAATTTGGTGATAATGTAGCTATAAACAATATTTCATTTTCAATCAAGAAAGGAAAAATAATTGGATTAATAGGTCCAGATGGAGCGGGAAAAACGACTTTAATCAGATTATTATTAGGACTTTTAGTACCAACAGATGGAACAATTAATGTATTAGGAATTGATCCAATTAAGGAAACAGACAAAATACATGACGTTGTTGGGTATATGCCACAAAAATTTGGCCTATACGAAGATTTATCAGTTATAGAAAATCTAAACTTATTTGCAGATTTAAAAAGTTTAACTAAAGAGGAGCGAGATTATTATTTTGAAATTCTGCTAGATTTTACAAATTTAAAAAATTTCACTTCAAGATTAGCTGGTCGGCTATCTGGTGGTATGAAACAAAAACTCGGTTTAGCCTGTGCATTACTAGGAAAGCCGAGATTTTTGTTACTTGATGAGCCAGGCGTTGGTGTTGATCCTATATCAAGAAGAGAATTAATGTCCATGGTTAGAAATTTAAGAGGTGATGGTATGACTATTTTATGGTCAACTTCGTATCTTGATGAAGCGGAAAGTTTTGATGAAACTATCGTTTTAAATGAAGGAAATATAATATATGATGGAGAACCTCAGAATTTAAAGTCCAGCATGAATGGCAAGGTATTTCTAACAAATATAAAAGGTGATGTAAATAATAGAAAATTATTAAGAGAAATTATAAGATCAGATAAAAGCATAATTGACGCAACAATAGAAGGAAAATCAGTAAGAATATCTTCAAATGATGATAAACTGATTAATAAATTCAAACGATATTTAGTTCCAACAACACCAAGATTTGAAGATGCTGTTATAAATCTATTAGGAGGTTGTAATTTATCAGAGTCAAAATTGACAAAAAATACACATATTGATCACAACATAGATTATGTGATAAAAGCAGAGAACTTAACAAAAATTTATGGTGAATTTACAGCAGCAAATCACATAAATTTTTCCATTAAAAAGGGTGAAATTTTTGGATTATTAGGTCCAAACGGAGCCGGAAAATCTACAAGCTTTAAAATGATGTGTGGACTTCTAAAACCAACTAGTGGACAAGCATATATAATGGGCGTTAATATGTTAGAACATCCTGAATTAGCTCGCGGAAATCTTGGCTACATGGCACAAAAGTTTTCATTATTCACTAATTTAACAGTAAAACAAAACTTGTTCTTTTTTTCAGGAATATATGGTTTAAGCGGTTCAAAACAAAAAGAAAGAATAAATGAAATAATCGAAGTTTTTGATTTCGAAAAATACTTAAATACTTTAGCTGGTACACTACCACTTGGTTTTAAACAAAGATTATCGCTTGCATGTGCTATTATGCATAACCCAGCAGTTTTATTTTTAGACGAACCAACAAGTGGTGTTGATCCACTTACAAGAAGAGAATTTTGGAATCACATAAATTCTATGGTTGAAAAAGGTGTAACAGTTATGGTTACAACACACTTCATGGATGAAGCTGAGTATTGTGATAGAATTGCTCTTATATATAAGGGACAAGCTATAAAAGTTGGTAACACGGAAGAAATTAAAAATGATGGCGAAACAATGGAAGATGCATTTATAAGGGTTATAAATGAGTATAACAAAGAAAGTAATTGCTAATAGTAAAACAATATGCAAATTTGCACTGAAAAAGTCTTTACATCATTTATCATTTTAGTTCTTCTTATTTGAGAAATAATATAAGGTGTTAATTCTTTAAATTAAACACCTTTTGTAAATAAAAAATTATTTGATATTAAACCAAATTCAGCATAATAACATTTTATACAATTTAATTTTTTCAACTTCATGTTGCATTATTCAGATGTTTTTTCTTCAAAATAAAAATAATATCTATTCTATAAACATATCTACTTATTGACGTTAAACATCAAATAAGTTAATAGCTAAACTTAAAGTCGAGCAAAAATCGAATCATCAAGTGTAAATAATTAGCACAATTTTATTACTTATTTTATCAGAAGTTTCACAATACAAAAATCAATTTTTATATACTAAACTATAGGTTTATATTATACATTTATTATATAATAAGTTGTTGATTTCTAAATAAAAATTATATAATATACACTTTAGGTTGTTTTTTATTAAAAATACTACTATTTTTTGTGAAATAAACTTGATTTAAAAAAAGTATGTTTTATTCATTTATACTACAAAATATGGACCATTTTAGTACTTAATTTTATATTGATTTGAAAATTTGTAATATTTTGGTTTATTTTTATTTTTGGACGATTGTATGATTGTTTATTATTTAGGTGAATTAAAAAATGGTATATACAACTTTTAGTAAGAGTTATTCAGATATAAATAACGAACCCATGTTTTTGGGTAAAAATGTAAATACATTTAGAACTGACATAAGAAAGTATTCATTTTTGAATAATAATTTGAATGATAGTTTTGATTATTATAAAAATGATAAAGAAAGTTTTAACTCCTTATCTGACAGTGAGCAGAGTTTTATTACAAAAATTTTGCAATTGTTGATATCGATCAATAGCACTCAAAGCAGAGGAATAAGTGTGGCACTTTTGCAGTTGGCTTCATTACCAGAGGTCGAGAGTTTCATACAAGGCTTTTCATTCCTAAAATTAAGTCAATTATTAAAATATAATCAGATCGTAAATTGTTTGTGCAGGAATCCAAAAGCTGTTCTAGATGATATAACAAAAAATAAAAATATATCAAGAATATCTAGAGACTTTGGGATGTATTATGATCTGTTAATATTAGATGTTGGATTCTTGAACACGCGTGGAGAAGGACTTTATTTTGTTTCTGGAAAGGAAAGAAGAGTAAATAGAATCAATATCAAAAAAGAATTGTTCCTAGCAATAGTCGGTTGTTATGGAGCTGAATCTATAAAAAATAAAAAAAATCATTTGTGCTTGGATTTGTGTAGCGAAGATGGAACTTTAGATAAAACAATGTCTATAATTAAAAGTATAGAAACCGAGAATGATGAAATTATATTAAACTTGAGAAACATAATAAGTACATGGAGGAATAATGGTGATGATCCAGAAATGAGTGATATTTATTATAAATTCGCGTTTGATGCTAAGAGAATATTTTACGACATTTTCAATGAGGAAATATTGTCACTTGAGTATTTATTTGATGGAAATTGTGAATTAAAAAACAAAGTTTCTGATATTTTGCGTAACTTAACAGAAAAATCTATGTTAGACATTGGATTTGAATTTGAATTTTAATAACAACTAGACGTTTTTAGTTGATTCTATATTGTCATAGATTCAACTTAATCTCAAGTCGTAGGTATACATCGTTGTTTTTTTAGTTACATTTAGCTCTTTTGTGACAAACTGCTAATGACAATCTATTGATATTTAAAATAAAAATAGTTACTTTTCTAACAAAATTATATGTTTACTAACAATGTATTATTATAATGTCAAAAGTTAAAATTCCAATAGATGGTAATGAAGCAGCAGCCAGAATTGCCTACAAGTTAAGTGATGTTTTTTCAATTTATCCTATTACACCTTCTTCACCAATGGGTGAGTTGGCAGATCAATTTTCGGCAAAAGGTGAAAGAAATATTTTTGGTTTAAAGCCAAGCGTTACAGAAATGCAAAGTGAAGCTGGAGCTGTTGGTGCATTACACGGAGCATTACAAACCGGTAGTCTCGCAAGTACATTTACTTG
>CAKVBE010000112.1 GCA_934725005.1 uncultured Rickettsiales bacterium
TCTGTAAGTATGTGTCTCACATAAACATCGTGGTAGGTAGCTTGAGATTGCAAGAAATTGCAATTCTAGATTAATGATCATTCAAGACAGAATTCGGCTTATAGTCATACTTGTTTGGAAATGTGCTAGAGCGGTTGAATAGGACGGTCTCGAAAACCGTTATACTCGCAAGGGTATCGAGGGTTCGAATCCCTCCATTTCCGCCATTTAGTCATTTAAGAATTATTACAAAAAGCGGTTGCCCAGTTCTTTACATATTACAAGAAAGCACAACGAATCACGATTCAGTATCAGCATCTGCAGATTACCATCTGTATTTCAATAAAATAAAACAAATTAATAATTTTATCTAAACAGTAGACTTTAACATATGAAACAGTTAGACTAAAAAATAGTCTTGACCATATTGATATTTATAAAATAAATTGTATCATTAGACGATATGCGGTCATGGTGGAATTGGTAGACACGCAGTGTTGAGGTCGCTGTCCCAGTAATGGGGTGGAAGTTCAAGTCTTCTTGGCCGTACCATACAATTTATAAATCATATGAAGATAATCTGTACATACAATCGCAACTTCAAAAATTATATTTTTGAAACATTAATTAATTTTGGTTGCAAATTAATCAAAGAATTTAGTGAAACTGCTAGCATAGTAAACATTGATAAAAGTTTTAATGATTTTTATAAAAAAATAATTAGCAGCAAAATAATATTTTTACATCATATTCAACCAGTTAATTTTGAGTTTTACGTAACAAATAATTTTATTGAAGACATAAAGAATTTAATAGTTAAAAATATTAATAATTTTTTTAATAAAAACAAAACTTACTCAATACAGATAAGAACTATTGAATGCAGATTCAATAAGTGTGATATAATATTGAATATTGAAAAATGTGTAGACCTAAAAAAGAATAACAAAAATCCGGAACAAGTAATTTCAATTTTTATCCATAAAAATAGATGTTTTGTTGGTTTTAGTGAAACAAAGTTTAATTTGTCAAAATGGAATGGTGGAGAAGTTAGATATAACTATCATGATTGTATATCACGAGCAGAATTTAAATTAATGGAATTATTAGACTTTATATCAACAAAAAAATGCAATTATAAAACAGCTTTAGATCTTGGTTGTGCGCCTGGTGGTTGGAGTAGAGTTTTGTTAGATAGAAATTTAATTGTTACTGGTATAGATCCAGCAGAGGTTGATAAAAGACTATTAGTTAATAAAAACTTCATATATCACAAAATGGTATCTGAAGATTTTAAAAAATTAAATAACAACAATTTTGACATCATTGTAAATGATATGAAAATTAATTATAAAAGTTCTATAAAAATAATAAAATCATTCCTAAAAGATCTAAATAAAAATGGCATCGTTATAATGACTATAAAACTCTTTAAGAATGAAGATGTCAAGGAAGCCATAAATATAGTTAAGAATAATTTCCAAAATTTAGTTTTAATAAAACAATTATACCATAATAGGAATGAATTTACTGTTGTTTTAAAATAATATCAATATGCAAATAAAATGTAGATGAATCATATTGAATAATAAATTTTATTGCTTAGTATAACTCATATTAAGTAATAAAGTATTTGCGATTATACATTACAAAAGAACGCAAAACGTAAGTATTATTATCTGAAATAAGGTACAAAAAATGAAGATTACTGCGTCAATAAAGACAAGAAAAATTAGGGATAAAAATTGTAAAGTTGTTAGAAGAAAAAAAACAAGAAAAAATGGAACAAAAAAGACAGTTCTAGTTGTTATAAACAAAATTAACCCTAGATACAAAGCTAGCCAAGGTTGAATTAAAGGGTTTTGTTATGCGTAGCTTAGTGTTATTGTTTGTGATTACTTTGTTTAGTGTAGCGTACTCTTATTGTGCAGAAATTGGAGAGCCAATTGATGTACTGGGAGATTGGGCAGTTTTTGAGACAATACAGGATAATAAGACACTATGTTACGCAATGACAATTCCACAGAGTTCAAAAACGAATTATGAAAATAGAGGAAAACCGTTTGTCACTCTTATTAAAGAAAAAGGGTCCAAAAATTTCGAGGTTAATGTATCTGTAGGATACATTATAAGCGATAACATAGGGAGTGTTGAGTTACAGGTTAAAAACGATAAGTACCCATTTGTTAATTTTCAAGACAGAGCATGGGCATATGATATGGAAGACGATAAAGCTATTGTAAAACAGCTTTTGGAATCGGCTGTATTCAATATATATTCTAAGTCTGATAGTGGCAGATACTCTATGGATGTTTATTCGTTGAATGGTTTTAATAGTTCTTATAAAAGAATAGACGAGCTCTGTAGGTAATCAATCTAGTTTATATAAACAACAATTTGTTATGGAAATTTTGTAACGTTCCTGTTTTTTTAGTAATTAATTAAGACTTGAAATGGAGAAAGTATCGGTCGTAATACCAATTTATAATATAGAAGATTATATTAACGAGTGCCTAAAATCTATTGTTAATCAGACTTATAAAAATCTAGAAATCATTTGTATCGATGATTGCGGAACCGATAATTCCATGAGTATTGTTGAAAACTATGCCGAGAGTGATTCAAGAATCAGGATAATAAAACAAAAGGAAAATAGAGGGCAGGGCGAAGCAAGAAATCTTGGAATAGTTGGTAATGTGACAGGAAAATATATTTGTTTCATTGATAGTGATGATTTCATAGAGTCAAACTATATTGAAAGTCTTGTAGAAACTATAGAAAATAAGAACGTTGAATTAGTATGTAATATAAACATTTTAAAATATTATGGCAAGGATGATATTAGAAATAAGTGTATAAAAAACAAAAAAGACTTTGTGCTTGATAAAAGATTGGACTTCAATGAGGAATCTTTTAAGAAGTTGCCAATTTCAGCTTGGTGCAAAATTTATAGAGCCAATATATTGAAGGAAAATGAAATATATTTTGCAAGTAATAAGCTAAAGTTTGAAGACTTTTATTTTTGGTACATTCTAAAAACAAAAGTGAAGAATATTTGTATAATTTGCGGTCCAACTTATTTTTATAGACAGAGAAACAACTCAACAATGAGTCTAAATAAATATAAAAAAAACGATTGCTTCGATTCAATTTATATTATAGAATTGATCTATTTATACTATAAGAATAGTTATCTACTTAATACTTATTCAGTTCCGTTTAATTGGCTGAATAAGCATTTTAAAAAAATTCGTGGGAAAGGTGAATTTTTTCTTAAAATAAAGAATTCACTTGAGAAAATGAAGAAAGATGTATTAAGCAACAAGAAGATCTATAGAAAAATAGATTTATTATTTTTTAAATGCATTCTGGACAGCAAAAATTATTTAATATTTAGAATAAAATATAGTATTCTAAGAATTTTTAATGTTTTTTATTTTTAATAACAAAGTAATAATATGACATAATGTATGTCTGTACGTCGTACGTACATATTGGTCACGAATTAACACTATTTATAAATCGCACAAAAGTACTAATAAATCAAAATATATAATCAAAATTAATTCATATTTGTGTTACGATTAGTTTACATTTACTCTATACAACAATTAACCAAGTTTTTTATTTTGTATTTTAATTTAGAGAATATACTCTTATCACTTTTTATATCTATCTTTTCTACATTTGCAGACATTAATGAATTTGTGGTATCTGAATCATTGTAAATTCTTTCAGAAACGTCTTGCAGCACATCTATATCATCTTTAGTCCATTTAATATCTTCTATGTTTATCATATTCATATTTAGACCCCAGAACAGGCAGTATAATTCATAAGATTGATCAAATAACTTATAGGCCTCTTCTTTGTTTCCACTGCCCAATTGTTTTGTCCCAACTTCCATTAATCTCATAGATGATGACAACAAATGCTTTGAAATACACCACACCTCGCCCTCATATTGTGGTATGATTTTTAGCATTAGATTCTTTCTTAGTTCTCTAATATTCTCTATAAGATCATAATAACTTGTTTTTTCAGTTTTTGCTCCAGAAAACATCAAATGTTCTTCAATAGAAATCAAGTTCATTATACATATTGTCAAATCTTGATCTGAAGATAAGTCTTTTGGATTGGTTTTTTTAGCTTGATCTACTCT
>CAKVBE010000113.1 GCA_934725005.1 uncultured Rickettsiales bacterium
ACCTTCCGGCTGAGTGTTACAAGCGCCGCAAATAAGCGGCGCTGTATTTGGCGTGGAGCGAAGAATTTGACCTTTACCTCTACCTTACCTTTAATGTCACTTAAATCCACAAAATCCACATTACAGGCTTGTGCAGCCTTTTCCTTCATAAGAGCTTTCTCTCCATCATCCCAAAAATCATCTATCACAATAATCTATGCTTTTGGTGATTTTTCCATTATATATTTATATAATTCTTCTATATATTTATAATTCTTCACAATCTTGCTCAAAAGTACTCGTATCATAAACATTTTCGCTTAATTGAATTGTCACTAAATCAAGTTTATCGCTTAGATATCCATCTAAAAGTTGCAAAGTTTCGGCTCTATCAGATGTTTGAATTTCCCAGTTCCAAAAATTATATGCATATACAGCAACTGACTCTGTACAAATTGCATCCAGCCACTCCTTGACTTGATGCACATAATCCTTGTCTTCACTTGAAGCAGCCATTCCAACGCCATCATTCCACCAATAATCTGCTAATGAATGTGATGTAATAGAATTTCCTATTGCAAGATAATTAAATGAATCGTCATTCCATTCAACTTTTGAAGTTTGCATATCTATCAACTTTTTTTGTAAATTTTCTATCTGACATGACTGTTCCTGAAAATTTTCCTGCAAACCTTCCAATTCACTTGATAAATTATTTATTTCCTGATTTTGATATTTTTCATGCTCGATATAGCAATATCCAAGATAGACTGCAAAAATAGTGATAATGATAATTAAAAATATACCTATTATACTATTTTTTTGTCTGTCATGATTTTATTTTTCCCCGTTTTATATGTTAATTTTTATTATAAATCCATTTAATGCTTAATCACAAATTTTCAATATCCAATGACCATTCAACATGCTAAAACTTTAATCTAACTGCCCTCCAAAACCTTCAAGCATAACTTTATACAATTTGATTTTCCTTCATTACCTGTGAATGCAGTCCATAAAGTGCTCAAAAGTTAATTTTAAGATCAGTAAATTGACAAATAATCACTATAAATAATTCAGAATTGTTATTTCGGATCAGTATCTAAATCATCATGGCTCAATTGTGAATCTGTAACTGTACTAGCATCGTATAAATCATGTTTTATCTTAGATGATGAAATTTCAGGAGTTCTGGATAGATAAACCACATCAACTCCTTCTTCTTTCAAAAAGTCAAATTTATCTTTCCAGTCATCGCCCATTACAAATGTATCTACATGATATTCGTGCATATCTGATCTTTTTTGTTCCCAACTAGTTTCAGGAA
The DNA here is from genome assembly GCA_934725005.1 of uncultured Rickettsiales bacterium. The sequence goes on from CAKVBE010000113.1 coordinate 1,307, forward strand.
TCACAAGATCAACATATCGAATAGCCTCTAACAATTGTTTTCTTTGTTCGTATGAAAAATATGTTTTCTTATGCTTTTCATTCCAATTAAATTCATCAGAAGATAATACAACTATCAAATAATCTCCTAGTGCTTTTGCTCTCCTCAAAAGATTGATATGACCATAATGAAGAAGATCAAATGTTCCGTATGTAATAACTCTTTTCATAACAGTTTCCTTTCTTTTATTTATACTACTTTCCATATGCATCATTAATAATAATATTCCCTATATTTAATCCCGCACTATTTTTGTCTACATAACTATTTATTAACTGCGTTCTTTTTCCTTTAATGAAATAGGTTCACGTTCAGATTGCAATATTCATTTTGCTTTGATTTCCTTTGTCACCCACAAGTGCTTATTATTCCTAGTTTCCTTTTTTTAAATATTCCAAAATTTTAAGTCTAGAATTCTTGTGAATACTAAATATTCCATTATTAATAATATCTTCTCTTTTTTCTTTTAAGAAATCATTACCTGATGTAATCTCATTAATATAATATTCTACATCTTCCCACGAATTTGCAATATATATGCCTTCAAGAAGCATTTTAAATTCATTATTCACTTCTAAATTACTCTTACAATATATTACTGGTCTTCCAGTCATAAAATAAGACGGAATCACTGATGAAATATCCGAAATAAGAATATCAACATTTTCAAGCACTACATTTATTGGATCTTTATCCATTGTAACAATATTATTTATTTTCAGAAATTCTTTATAATTATCTGCCTCCTGCTTCGTCATTTTTTTTGTATTAATCATATTTGCAAATAACATCGGATGTGGCCTGAATATCAGATTTATTTCTGGATATTTTTTTCTCATAGCCACAAATCCATCTTTATATTCAATGAAATGACTTCCTCCCACTTTTTCATCATATGACCATCTTGGTGCCCATGCAATGGTCTTAATTTCTGAATTATAACTCATTTCTTCGTATCGTTCAAAAGGTGGATACCCCAATTCTTGAACCTTTTGGATTCCTTTATCATAATTTTCTCCGAATACAGTCTTCATAACATTTTTTACCGATGTATTTTCTGCAAAAAACACACTTACATTTCTAAAGAATTCTTTATTTTGTAAAAGCAAATCAGTGAAATTAGTTGATATAATATATCCATATGGAATATAGCATATTTTTGAATACTTAACTACTGAATTACTGCAAATTTCTTTTGGATAATGAACATTATAAGGATCTTGATAAAAAACATAATCAAATCCATATTGTTCCAGATCAACAACATTTCCATTTTTATCGTATGCTAAAATGATATTTTTATATTTTTCTTCAAAAAACTTTTTTTCATAACCATATGTTTTTTCCAGACTTAAGTTATTGTCATATGACGGAACTACAACCAACCATGGTTCAAAATCTTTTCTTTTTTCCATCGTTTCATAAACTGGCTGCAATTTATCCCACGATTCCGGTTCAAACACAATAAATGCTACTTTCACCACCTGATTAACGGTTCTTTTTGATACTTTTTTAATATAATGTGTAGCTCTTTTATCTCTAATGCTTTCAATAGCAGGTTTTAATATTGGTTTCAAACACTTTTTTATAAACTTAATCATCTTACATTTACCTCATTTATTATTTTTGAACAATTTTTAATAATTTCATAAGCTTTTTTCTAAAAATAAATAATATTATAAATACAGCAATAATAATTGCATATCTTACTATTGGATAATTATATAGTGCCATAGCCAAAAATCCACCCCCCGCAAAAATGCCAAATAAAAGAATCAAGCCCTTTATATTATAAAGGTTCGGATCAACATTTTTTTTCTTGCATATAACTCGCATATAAAAATAATCTGCCCCAGCTAAAATTAAATAACTAGCCAACGTTGTATATGCTGCAGAAACAAATCCAAATTTCGGAATGAATATTGCATTCAAAATAACATTTATTATTGCTGAAAAAATTGCAGCCAAAGTCAAAAAACTCTTTGCTTCATAAAAAAACAATAAGCAATCAAATAAATCCGCATAATATAATAGTAATATGCTCATAGAAACCGGGGGAACAACCCAGATAGCATCCATATACTTTTCGCCTGCCATTATGCGAATAATTTCTGGTGCTAATGCAATTACTCCTAATAGCATAAAGGCAATTCCTGCAGATAAAACCAATGACACACGTCTATTATCATTTAATTCATTCTTATCAATTCTTTCAAAAATCCATGGTGTATATGAGCTATGAATTGCCGTAACAACAAATGTTAAAATTGTTGCCAATGAATATGCAACGCCATAAATAGCAGCATCGCCTTTTCCACAATAACTATTAATCATCAATCTGTCCGACTGATTAAATATAACTTGAGATAAATAATATGGAATTAAAGGTATGTTAAATGATAGGGCAAATTTCCAATATTCTTTATTAAAAGGTTTTTTGCCTTTTATCATTATCATAACATATATCACAAATCCAACTACTGATATAACAATTGCATTGGATATGACCCTTGCAACACCTTTCTCTTCAGAAAAATACACTACCAATAATGAAAATGCTACTGCTGCTACGGATGTTCCCAAAGTAACGGCTACTACCCGCTTATATTGATATTCAAATCTCTGCTGACCCATCCATGCAACATTAGCCGTTGAAAAAAGAGTTTCTATTCCCATAACCACTAATAAAATCAATGGTAGATCCAACCACTTTACAAAATAATTTCTAAATGCACAGCATAAAAC
>CAKVBE010000114.1 GCA_934725005.1 uncultured Rickettsiales bacterium
GATGACAATGAACATGACCAATTAAGTGCCGAAATAATTTATGATGTTGATGGTGAAATAAAGAATATTGAAGAAGAGCCTATTAAGGTTCAAAAATTAAATAAAGAAAAAAATAAGCTAGATAATAATAAAACGCAGCATGATACTAATCAGGTTGTAAATTTACATGATATAGGAGTAAATGACACTAAAAAAATTGTAGCAAATGTAAATAATGATGATAGTCATAACAACGAAAGAAATTGCACAGAAAAAAAGGATGACAAAGTTGACGATACTAAGGAATTTGAGACCGAAAGAGTTATAGGTATAAGAAATAGTCACTTAAAGGATACTTTTACTGTCAAAGGTGGTTATAGTGTCGATAAAAACGTTATTGAGTATTCTAAACATTTTATTGATGTTGATGATATAGAAAAAATAAAGATTAATATAGATCTTAATATTGTAAGCAAGGGTGCGTTATCAGAGGAAAGACAAAATATGATAAAAGAAGAGATTGCTAAAAAAATAATGCAAATAGCAGCTTTACTTAAAGAAGAGCAGGAATATGAAATGAAAAATAGTCAATTTCTTTTATTAGAAACACGAAAGAGTATACAGCGAGGTATAGAAACTGGTGAATGGAAAGCTCGACATTTTGTCCGATCAGATCATGGACTATCTCTTTAATTAAATATTGATTTGATAGATATATGTTACAGTGAAAGGGCTTGTCCGCTTTGGATTAAATCTAAAGCGGATTAATATAAAAAACTATTGAAAGTTTTATTTGTCAAAGTATTATCTAAACCAAGTAGGTGGTTTTTTAGTATATATGTTAAATTTATCAGTAGTTAGTGATAGACTTTCCAAGTTTTTTATTAATAATGCATCAGCGATATATAAACTAGTGGCAATAGTAGTAATTGTTGCAGTTTTTTTTACATTTTCTAATAAGTATAAAAACAGAGAAGAAAGCTTGTTTAACCAAAAGTTATTTGACATAGTTAATAACAATAATTCGGATTTAAAATTATTAGAAGATTTGTATAATAACGATAAATCAACAGTAAAGAATAGAGCGTTTGCTGGGTTAGTTTTAGCAAAAGAATATATAAAGGCCAATATGATTAATGATGCCATAAATGTGTATGATAAGATTCATGGAACTAGTAATGATAAATTTATTCGTGATTTTGCTGGATATAATTTATTTAGGTTATCTTTAAATTTGTATGATCAAAACAAGATATTAGAAATATATAATTCCCTAATTTCAGAAAATAATTCTATGATGGATCTTGTAAAAGAGCAGTATTCATTGTATTTACTGGTAAACAACAGGGTTGATGAAGCTAAGATTGTTTTGGACTCAATAGATCAGAATGATAGTAATGTCGATTTATTTGATAGAATAGAATTATATAGGACTGCTTATAAATTTTAGTTTGGGTGAATGATATGAATGAAAAGAACAAGGAACTTTTAATAAGAAGTGTATCTTCTGTGTTTATTGTGGGAATAATACTAAGTTTTGTATATAGCTACAGTCTGATATATAGCTTTCTTTTTGTATTTATAGTTGGCTTATTAATGAATGTTGAGTGGAGTAATATAACGTCAAAATCTGAAAACAAATCAAAATGGACTCTTATTGGTGTTGCTTATATTTCTGCTACGATGGTGCCATTGATTTATTTGAAAATGACAATTTATGGTTCACACTTATTAATGTGGTTGTTTTTATTAGTATGGTGTGTTGATACATTTGCTTATATTGTTGGAAAAATTTTGAATTTAGGAAGACATAAAATAACGTCCATAAGTCCAAAAAAATCTTATGAGGGTTTGTTTGGTGGTATGTTTATGGCTATTATAGTTTGCTATATTTTTGCAAGTATATTTTTACCAGATATTAAATTGAAATTACTTGTTATATCTCCATTGTTATGTTTATTAGAACAAATAAGCGATATAACAGAATCTTATGTTAAAAGAAAATTTGATGTTAAAGATAGCGGAAGTATAATTCCAGGACATGGTGGCATGTTGGATCGATTTGATGGTTTTTTATTTACAACATTGGCTTTAATATTACTGTTAATGCTATTGTAATTTTTGCAGTTCTGAATTAAAATGACAATGCTATTAATACACTAATAATTATGAAAAAATATGTTGCATTACTGAAGCAGGTGTATTTTCGTAAAAAATTCATTCACATGTCTGAATTGAAGGAGTTCTTTGAGAGTATTGGAATGAAAAATGTTAGAACTGTGTTTAACAGTGGTAATGTAATTTTTGATTCAAATGAAAGTAAAGAATGTCTACATAATTTTATATCTAAAATGCTAAATGATCATTATATGTATGACATTGACACCTTTTTGGTGACAATGGAAGAGGTAAAAAGTATAGTAAATAGCAATCCGTATGAATTAAAAAGAAATTATTACAACCAAGTGTTTATTTGTCGTAATAATTTTGAAAAGGATTTGTATAATGAATTTTCAAAACTTGATCTAATAAAAGATGAAAAGTTTAAGTTAAATAATGGTTTGTTATATTGGACCTACTATAAACCAGCTGAACATGATAGTAATATTTTAAAAATTCTATCAAGGGAATCATTAAAACATAATTTTACTCTTAGAACAATTGGTACAATAAAAAAGATTTTAATGTGTTGACATTTTTAGCAGATAATAAATAATGCTTTCAATTACAAATTTTTAAAATGTATATCATGAAGAAATGTTTTTTATTTGTTGCTTTGTTTTTAGGTCTATTTTTATCTAGTGCCAATGCTTTGTTACCTATAGGAGTATATGGTGGTATAAGAGCTGGTGAAAATCTCGGTAGACATTCTAGTAACAAAAACAGTTTTACAAAATTCGATGATTCATCTTTATCAGCTAGTGCTGTTGCTGGAGTTAAGTTATTAGATTTTAGATTTGAATTAGAGTACACATATAAAATGAATGCTGGTATTATTGGTACCAATACAAATGATAAGAAGTTTGATGTAGATTTCAAAATGTTTAATGTTTATTATAACTTTTTTGAATTTTTAATGTTTAAATTATACGCAAATGCTGGATTTGGTAAATATGGTGTGAAAACTAGTCTAATAGAAAAAGATGATGATAAAGTTTGGAATGCTGGTTTAGGTGCAAATTTTTCTTTATTTGATGTGCTGAATGTCGATGCTGGTGTTAGACACGTTGAACTTGGAAAAATGAAGTTCGCTCAGCAATCTAACAAATTAAGTTTCGAAGAAATTTATGCTGGCATAAGATTTGGTTTTTAATAAAATTAAAAGGTAGAGAAATGACTTTGGAAGTTAGTGAAGGAAATTTTGAAAGTATAATGAATTCAGAAAAACCTGTTTTGGTCGATTTTTGGGCACAGTGGTGTGGTCCATGTAGGATGCTATTACCAACAATAGAAGAATTGTCAACGGAACTGGCTAACAGCATAACAATATATAAGTGTAATGTGGATGAAAATCCAGCTCTAGCTGAGAGATTTGGTATAATGAGTATTCCATCATTGTTAATTTTTAAGAATGGAAAGCTGTTGGAACAAAAAAATGGTGGAAGCTCTAAACAAAATTTGATAGATTGGATTAATAGTGTTATTAAATAAAATTTCATTCGTGAAATATGTGATTTAGTGTTAACACTTGACCTGATTTTAAAATGATTTAATGCTTATACATGTTGGGCACTTAATATTTTCTGATAATGATTAAACAGTTAATTTAAAAGACTATATTGATTCTTTTACTTTTTGAGGATGGGCAAGAACTAGTGTGTGGAAGTTTACTCACAATCACCAACTATTGTTCAGACTAATTTTTAAATAATTTAAGCCAATACTTGTAAATACTGGCTTAATTAGTTAAAATTGTCTACATAGACTCAATTGCTAAATCCTTTCCCTCCTTGAGGGAAAGTGCCCTGAAAGGGCGATAGGGTGCTTGTGAATTGTTTGAACTCCTTCGCGAGGTGTTGAGTCTCCGAACTCAACACTTGATGTTTACAGATGTTGATTAAATAATTAACTTAGTAAATAATAAAAATTAATTTCTGTAAATAGT
>CAKVBE010000115.1 GCA_934725005.1 uncultured Rickettsiales bacterium
TATATATTGTTCTTTAATTTGTCTTCATTGCCCATGGCATGTTCATAACTATTTCTAGAAGAAAAAATAGGAGAAATAACTGTTATCAAAAGCAATGCTATGCTATTTAGCTTATACGCTTGTTCATAACAACCGTTCTCATAATCAGGAGAAACAGCTAAAAATCCTATCATTGTTTTATCTAAAACAGAATAAATCGTAACTGCTAATGCTGGCAAAAAAATAACTATCGCTGGTTTAATATGCTTCTTTAATTCTACGTCTCGAAAAGTAATTTTTGTGCAATCTCTGAGTACAGATGGCCATAAAACAAGATTTGACAACATTACTGAAATTGATAAGCAAAGTGCATAAATCCACGTGTCATTTTCTGTTTTTACAAACAAAAACACTCCTATCAATCCCATAATTTTTAGAATAATAGATCTAATCGCAATTGCTCTAAAATTTTCTAATCCTTGATAATAAAAATTGATATCAAACGGAACTGCAATTAATTGTATTGAAAGAGCAACAATAATTAGAGTATATTTTTCTCCAAATATGCCAAAAAACAATGCAATGAATAATATTAAAATGGCAATGAAGGTTGTAATACTTCTTACAATTGAAATTTCTGCCAAGACCTTCGTTCTTTTCATTGGATCATTACGATATTTTGAAATCTCACGTTGTCCATATGTATTAAAACCTAAATTAGCAAATAATATAAAGTATGTAATTATAGAAAACGAGAAACTATATTGACCATTTCCATTCTCTCGAAGAACCCTCGCAATATAAGGAGTTGTCACCATCGGTATAATAAGAGTAAGTATTTGACTTATAAAATTATAGATGTAGTTAACTTTTAAACTTAATTTACTATTCATTTTCTTTTCCTCAATCTATAAAGTTTATAAAGTCCAGATAACAATACTGATGGAGTAATATAGCATGGAAATGTAGCAAGCCAAAACCATAAACTATTTTTTAAATTATTGTAATGTGACTTATTAATTTTTTGCTTAACACCTATTGCCTTCAGTATTAAAGTAAATTTAAAAATAAAATAACCAAAACTCCTACTATAAATCTTCCGTATTTCCTTATTTGATAAATTTGGAAGTGCAATTTTGTATAAAGCAATAATTCTGTTTACAAAAACAGTATAGAAATCATAGTTGGCCGCAGACGTATCTCCATTAAATGAAAACGGATTATAAAAGTATACTGAATAGCGCATTTTTTCATTTTTGTGAATTACGTTAATAGCTAAGAATGATTGATATAAATTGGCTTCATAGTTTATATTGTTTTCTAACACTTTATGTAAGATTTCAGAATTAAAAATCATTATGGACATAAATGTGATATGAGGACCTAATAGTAACAAAAATTTATCCATATCACTTATTCCAAAACTACAATACTCTTTACCTTCTGATTTTTTCATCATTTCTTTAGATGATAATGCAACAAATGAGAACTCGTTTTTTTTCAGAAATGGAAGGACTTTCTCAAAAAAATCATCATTTAAATAGTCATCGTCACCAAGAAGCAAGGAATATTTTCCTTGGCCAAGAGACAACACGCGCTTAAAATTAGCATCTGGTCCTATATTTTCTCTATTTCTAAAATATTTGATTTTATCAATATTATTATTCTTAATATATTCTGTAACCCTTTTGTAAGTATCATCAGTTGACGCATTATCAGAAATAATTATTTCAAAATCGTATTCTTGATGTTCGCAAATATGTTGAAGATTATTCATCAAATATTCACATCTATTATACGTTGGAATACATATAGATAAAACAGGCATTAAATCGTCCTCCTTGATTTTCTATATCGATAATACGTTATAGGCAGGTAAAATAAAAACAAAACAATTCTCTTAATTCTAGCTGCAATTACATGCATAATGTTATGTCTTTTAAAAGTAGATAGATTATTTCCATGTCTTCTATACGTCATTAAAATATCTTTTTCAAGATAACAATTTTTAAAAAAAGACACACAAAACATTATCCAACTATCGAACCCAAATCTAAAAGGGATGAGGTATTCTTTTGCTCTTTTTCGGAACGCAAACATACAGCCCCAAAAATGAAAATACAAGAGATTATCAAAGAATTTATTTGAAACAGATAAATAATCAAACAAAGAAATATGCAGAATATCGTTAATATCTGCGCCAGATACCTTTGAATTATGAAAAACCAAATCAATCTCTGGATTATCCTGAAAAGCATTGCAAATTTTGCTAACCTTTTGGCTATCCCAAACATCATCTTGATCAGCTATAAAAATAATATCCCCATTTGTCATACTAATTAGTCTTTCAAGATTATTTGTTGTTCCTAGTTTTTGACTCTTAACAAGCTTTATGTGTGGAAACTTATCTAAATACTCATCAATAATAGAGATAGTGTTATCAGTAGAGCCATCATCCCCAACAATCAATTCATCATTTTCTGTAATGTTTGTTATTATTGAATCCAATTGCTCCCTTATATATTTTTCGCCATTGTATGATGTCATGACGACAGAAATCTTATTTATTTTATCATTCATTTTGTCACCTCAAAAAATAATGTGATTATTAGGCAATGCAATCACAACCGAATACATAATTGCCAATGCCGTAATGCCAAGATAGAAATAATTCTGCTTTTTGATTCTTTTTTTCTCTAAAGTGCTTTGTTTTACAAAACTATTGCTCGTTATCAGTAATTGAGGTATGCAAAAATAATAAGAAATTCTTACCATATCCTCGACAATGGTTGTTGACGCAACAAATAAAACAACCGCTAGCGAACACGCAACTAAAACATCGTTTATCACTGTTGAACTTTTACTATATCTGAAAATAAGGTAAGCGGCTATTAATGTACTTACTAACAAAGGAGCTATCCATATATTTCCTTCTGTAACATATAAATTAAGTGCATATAAATTACTGTATTTAGATCCTGCTGGTAAATAGTCAAGCAAGAACAAAAAACTTTTAGGCATAAAAATCAATGCAAGTGTTATTCCAATCATAAAAATATAAACTATTCGCTTATCTATTTTAAAATATCTAAAAATCATAAAAAATACTATAACGACACCTATTGGAACAATTGCTATTGAGTGGATAAAAACGGATAATACACTCCAAAATATAAATCCGCTATATTTTTTCCACCAGTTCTTTTTGTTAAAATTACTCAAAAACGAATTTATTGCAAATGCCATCAAACTCATTGAAAAACATTGTCTTATTAAATAAAATCCAAATGGATAAATAAAAGCAACAAACATTAAATGAGCTATCATTTTATTGTGGCAATGATTCAAAAGCAATCTTTCAAAAGCAAAAACAAAAATAGCAGACATTACAATTATATAGATTCTAAAACTATTAAAACCAAGAAAACTAATGGCTTTCATAATACCTATAAAAAGTGGAGATGTATATTCTGCAATTATGCTACCTTTCAATGATGACCAGTTGCTACTTGTTACTATTTCAAACATTCCTTTATAAACTTCTCTTGTATCATTTAACCCCTGGTCAAAACTTCTAAACGCTAATCCGAAAAACAAAAGAATGCCTATGGTTATGCAATATTGTTTTCTTTTAACATTCATTTTATCAAGAGTAAATATACTGAAATATACGAAGCAAAAGAAAACTATGTATATTACACTAGTAAACGTATCAATCATATAAACAACTCCTAATCATTTTTTCAAAACGCGTTTCTTATATTTTTCATATTTTGTAAGTCGAACTTTTTTGTAGTATAGTCCCGCAAAAAAGCACATTAAATTCTTTGGAACAATATGAATAATCATATAAATAAACTTACTTTTCTTCGTAGCTATGACAGGAGAAAATTGTGGAACATCCATCGAATATCTATTAAAATAATTGCTCAAAACATGATTATTATTTAAAATCCAAGCTCTACCGTACACTAAAAATATGCTTGTAAAATGAATTATTGCTGGATTATTTCTTGCATATTCTATTTCTTTATCGGAATAAGAGTTGTAGGGTTTTCTTAAATAATAAATCTGTTTTTTTTTCAAACAAGAATGAA
>CAKVBE010000116.1 GCA_934725005.1 uncultured Rickettsiales bacterium
ACAGTTCGTATCCGTCTTTAGTCATGATTGCCATTTCTTTTCCATCGGTATTCCAATCTGTAATAGAGCCTAAAAAAGTGTCAATATAATTGAATTGTGTATCGTCTGATAGATCAACTTTTTCCGGCATGGTATGAATAGTTTTTGCCGTTGTGTGTGGTGCTGTGTTTCTTCCTATATAAAAAGCACTTGCAATAAGTGCTAATGAAATAAGTGTGTATGTTATTTTCTTTTTCATGGTTTAGTCTTCCTTTAGCAATATGGATATCTTGTTTTTACAGTGTCACGCACTGCATAAAACAGTGAATTGTCATTAGCTCCACAAGTTTCTACAAGATTTTCGATTGCTTTTTTATAGTCTGCTACGAAATTCTTGTAAGCTTTTTCTGCCTGGATAATCTGCTTTTCAAGTGACACAATGTTTTTTTTGTGGTATTCAATTTTGTTTTTGATTTCTTTTTTAATGTCTTCTAAATCATAGACATACACTTGCTCTAACATTGGTTCTTTCGGCATAATGTTTTTAGTTTTTTCTAACATTGTTTTATCAGAAATATATTTCACCTGATTATAACAATTGAGATCTTCCGAAATATATCCGTTTAAATCATCGAAAGTATCGACTTTCAATTTCTTTTCGTAGTCACGCCATGCGAAATTGTCAAGATACATTTTCGCACCGTCAAAATTTTTTGACATTACTTTGAATGGCGTACCGTCTTTTTTTGTTGGAAATGTTACGTTTTCCCATGCCTGCAAGATTGATTTTTCATAACTCAATCTTTTATTTAACTCTGTTTTAATTCCGTCTAAATTGTAGTAATTACTCATAATATTCCACCTTTATCCTTTTCTTATTTATTTGTTGCTCTGCATGAATTATAGTTGCTTATAAACCGTATTTTCTTAATGAAAGAGTGCCGTGATAGATAAACTCAATCATTAGCTCTAAAGCATCTGATTTTAATAAGCAAGTGCGATACATTAAACTTGTTATGAATTGCTCAACTGCTAACGTATTAAGACTTGTTACGTTTAGATCATTGATTAACTGAAGCATACGCTTTTCAATTTCAAAACAATTTGACTTTGCTGTGATAACATGGAAAATATCAGTTTTAATCATGTCATATAACCATGTTTCAAAATCCTGGAATTCTTCCTTGTCTACTGTGTTTTTGTAAATTTCTTTCATCTGAGAGGATGTAAAAGAATGACCATTAAACGGCTCTTCGTAACTGATGTACATTTTTAAGTTTTCGTTTTTCATGTTTTTTATCTCCTTTTTATTTGATGTTTATTTATTCTCTTTTTAGTTACAACCTTATTAATAAGTCGTGAACTTGCGTTGGACTGGAAAACCGTCTACCGATTTAATAAGGTATTGTATAATTTCAAGTGTTTACGTGTTTGGTATTGCTACACGTCTTTACTGATTTTTACAATAATAAAAGCAATCTGTATTTTAGATTGCTAGTTTTGTGAATGTATTGTATTGTTTTTTGTTGCTATTTTGATGTTTTTCATCGTCACCGATTACAACGACTTATTTGTGTGTTGCGTTGATCTAAATTACTTTTTTGTAATGGAAGTAATAAACCTGTAAATTATTTTTGTGTTACGTTTTGAACTTTTAAGCCGTCACATTTATTTTGGCGAGAGTTCATACTCAATGCTATTTACGTCAATCGGTTTGACGCTACAAGTAATATAACCTTGCTACACCTTTTTGCACTCGTCTGCTAGATGTAAACCGGAAGCATTAAAACCTTTTATAACCTACTCTATTAATACTGTTTTTATCTCTGCTATATTTTATAGACACTTAATGCCAATCATAATGTATAGACACTTATAACGCATTGCGTAGCCCTCAATTAATAATTGGTAGCCCTCAATCATATAGTTTTGATAAAATCAATATTAATATTTCGTTTTCAATGTACGATATCAATTAGAGATTTTAAACAAGTCACTTTAGGTTTATTGATACTACATTGTGAAAAACTTTATGTCTGATTGACACTGCATAATGTTTACTTGCTTTTGCGTATCTCTTTTTGATGTACTAATAATATCATAAGGTTTACCTTATTGCAAGGGTTTTTATAAGGTTTACCTTATTTCGTGATTATGCACTATTGTAGTATTGTTTAAGGTTTACCTTATTGTGAATTGTGTACAATGTATAATGGATTTATTGACAGATAGCATGATAGAATGTTATTGTTATGTACTACCCTTTTATACATATAGAGAATAGAAAGAAAGTACATATAATATAGAAAGAAAAGGGTCGATAATATGGCAATGACGGAAAGTCAAAAAAAATATGAGAAGAAAAGAATGCAATCATGTAAAAGTTATACGATAAAATATACACCTAAAGAAATGAGCGAAAGCAATAGGTTACAAAGATATCTTAATAGTACTGGATTAAGTGCTAACGCTTATATAAAAGAACTTATAAAGAAAGATCTTGATAGTAATGGTATTGAGTATGCAGATAGTACAGATAGTACAGACTTGTAAATGGTATATTATGGACTGCATATAATAGGAAAGAACTAATGATATATAATGATATAATGATATATAGTTGCTCTGCATGATTATATATGTATCAGTAGTGTATGTATTATGATCGTATGTATTATGTGTATTGTATGGTATATGATATGTAGTGTATATGACAGTATATATGGTAGTGTATATGTATATAGTATTATATATAGTATGTAATATGTGTAGTATATGTATCATGATATGTATGTATATAGTATGATATATTATTGAATATATTTTAAAATATATTTAAATATTAATAATTATTAATTGATAGATAATATATGTTTGGTTGCTGAATGGGTGTTTTGAGTGGTATAGTTGTGTATAGCCTGGTGTATATGTTGGTTTGGTGGTTTGGTGAACTGAAAAGGGTTGAGCGGTACAATATAGTATTATGGTATATATGAGTTAGCATAAAGGTATATTTATTGTTTAGTATGGTTGTATTACTTTTGTGATACATGTAGTTTTAAAAACTATGTGTAATAGTTTATATATCTATTTGTTGAGTTATCCACATTACAGGAGGTAGTTATCCACATTGTGTGGATAACTTTTTGACAACTAAACTTGTCAAAATATCGAACCTTATTATCAATCTGTTATTATCATTTTGTTACTAACAAAAGATTAATATTGCCCGTCAGATCTGCATACTACCCCAGTAAAATCTTTACCAATAACACAATAAAATTTTAGTTTCATACGGGGGACTAAAAATACCGACACTGGATATCAATTTGCATTTTTTCGAGAAGTGCAAAAAATAACCCATAAATAAAGGATTTTTTACTATCGTTATTCATCAAAAAATAAGACTGGGGTATTTTACATTTTTTATTGTCTGAAAATTCTGAAAATCTTGCTAATGGCATCTCCACACACAATCTATCTCACTTCCCCATTACCGAAATAAAAAATATCAAAACTACACAAAAATCACTAAAAATCTTTCGGTAAACTTTTCGGTAATTTCCCCATTTTACAGCAAAAATTCATACTCAATCACCCATAAAATAACCATCATAAACCCAAAACCACATCAAAAAACTCTCAAACCTCCCATAAATCAACAGTTTTCTCCGAATCTAATCATTTCCTTATTATAATGCATTCATTTTCACACTCATTCTATCAAATCCAGCCATCTAAAATTTTAAAATCATACCTTTTTCTGTCTCATGAAAACCCAGTTTTCCAAGCAAATTTCATATCTTCTCACTCTCTTATTATTTCTCAAATTCCAAAATTTACCGAAACTTTTTACCATGACACATATTTTCAATCAGATTCATTTAGAGAATATATAAGAGACGCTTACAAACTACAGATTCATGATTCACAAAAGAAATGAGGAAATAAATATGCGAAAAACAGACACAACAGAAATAGCAATGGCTGAAACATCGGAAACTAAAGCAACATCAACACATACTCCAATCGAAATCGCACTTAAGATTGACGAGAATGGAATGACAACGGCAAGCCAGTTATATTC
>CAKVBE010000117.1 GCA_934725005.1 uncultured Rickettsiales bacterium
CTGTGTACAGTTTCTCCAGATATTAAAAAGTCTGACTTCAACTTAAGGTATGATAAAATGATTAATGAGCTTAATAATGGTATTAACGAATTGGAAAGCCTTATTTCAGAAGAGTATAGAAAATTATAACTTCAGTAGTACAATATTGAGCAATAGATCATAAATATAGTACTCATGTTAGTCTCAATGATTTTAGCTGCTGGAAATAACGGACAAATTGGTTTAAATAACAGTGTCCCATGGCAGCTAAATGATGATATGAAATTTTTTAAAAGTATTACTACAAATCATGTTGTCATTTTTGGAAGAAAAACAATTGATTCAATTGGTCATGCACTACCGAATAGAATTAATGTAGTAATAACAACTAATAAAAAATTCAATTTAGATGGGTGTCTTGTATATCATAGCATAGAAGACGCCTTGAAAAATTTTTGTAATGAGAACGAATTATTCATCTGTGGTGGAGCAGAGATATACAATTATTGTTTAAAAAATAAACTAATTAACAAAGTTTATATAACAAAAGTTAATTACTCAGGAATAGCTGATACTTATTTTGATTTAAATTTATTATCAAATTATAATTTAAAAAAAATAAAAAGTATTGAAAAAAATAAAAACAATAATTACAGTGCTGAGATATTTACCTGTAATATTGGAGATTTAAATGACAAATGATTTTGTTTATCTAGCATTAGGCAGTAATCTTGGAGACAAGAAAAAAAATTTTGAAACAGCAATAACTAAACTTGAAGAATATGGTGTTGATTTCGTAGAAAGTTCACCGTTATATAGAACACCAGCCATATTATTAAAATATTCACCGAGTGAATGGAATATACCATACTTGAATTGTGTTATAAAGACAAAAACTAATCTGAACCCAGATGAATTACTATGCGTGTGTAAAAAAGTTGAATCTGAACTAGGAAGAGATTTTTCAAAAAAATGGGCCCCAAGGCCAATTGACATTGACATATTAATATATAAAGACGAGGTTGTTAATAAGGACAATTTGACAATACCCCATAAATCCATATTTGAAAGACATTTTTTATTGGACGAGTTATCATTTATATATCCCGAATACTTAAAAAATGCTAACATAAAACAGTATGCAAAAGAACATCAACCCGTATTCATGGGAATATTAAATGTTACACCTGATTCATTTTCTGATGGTAATATAAATAACAAAGTTGAAAATTTTACCAAAAACTTCGAACAATTTGAGTCAGAAAACGTTTCTATTATAGATATAGGAGCCGAATCAACAAAACCTAAAGCTAAAAAAATAACATTTAATGAAGAATTAGAAAGATTAAGCTTTGTTTTTGATTATATAAAAAATAGAAAGTTTTCATATTTTAAGCCGCTCTTAAGTATAGATACATATCATTATGAAACGGCAGTTAAAGCCATTGAAAATGGGTTTAATATAATTAATGATGTAAATGCACTAAAAGATGAACGAATGTTAGAAATATTAAAAGGCACAAATATTAAATATGTTTTGACACATTCACTTACAGTTCCACCAGTAAATTATTTTGATCTAGATGATCATGTAACAGTTGATGGAATGCTGGGAAGTTTTGTTGAAGAAAAATTAAAAATTTTTGAGAAAAATAATATAAAGAAAGAACAGATAATTTTCGATGTTGGTATCGGTTTTGGTAAAACTCCATCACAAAATTTTCAATTGTTGCAAAAAATAGAAGAATTTAAAAAATACGGTATAAAAATAATGGTTGGTCATTCTAGAAAATCGTTTTTTAAAATGTTGCAAAATAATACAGATAACTTTGATATAGAGACGATAGCACTAACACTAGGATTAGCACATAATGTTGATATATTAAGGGTTCATAAACCTATTGAAAATCAAAATGCTCTGTTAGCTTTTGAACACCTAAATAATCAAATTGTTGAGTGGTGATCATATTATTACCTAAAATAATTATTAGTTTGGTACCAGTTTTTTTGAATTGGTACCATTTTACATATTAAATATTTTTATCCTTCAATACTACATTTCTATTTATATCAGCATTCAACACAAACCCAAGCGAAATCAATGTTGATGATGTTATACTACCACCATATGACAACAAAGGTAACGGCATACCAACAATCGGCAATATGCCAGTTATCATTCCTATATTTATAAAAAAATGAAAAAATAAATTCGTAAATACACCCATAATTATTATTCGCCCAAAATTATTTTGATTTTTTGTTACCATATAAATCAGTATACAAAACATAACTAAATATAATATGACTAATATTAATACACCTAAAAACCCAAATTCTTCAGCAATTATCGTAAAAATAAAATCTGTATGTTTTTCTGGTAAAAATTCTAATTGTCCTTGAGTTCCATTCAAAAAACCTTTTCCATTTAATCCACCCGAGCCAATTGCTATTTTTGATTGCGTTATATTATAACCACTTTTTAATGGATCAGCTGTTGGATTTAAAAACGTCAAAACCCTTTGTTTTTGGTAATCTTTTATTCCATATTTCCAAATTATTGGACTTGTTGACACTATTAAAAGTAAACATAACATAAACTTCCAAAGTTGTACGCCAGAACAAAAAAATATTGTTGTTGTAATGGCAATTAATAATAACGCAGTACCAAGACTTGGTTGTTTCAATACCAATATCGTCGGAATAATCATTATTATTGTCGGCACAATAAGTGTTTTATTTTGTTTTATTTCTATTAAATCCTTATTATGAAAATATTTTGCTAGAGCTAGTATTATACATATTTGCATTATTTCTGCTGGTTGAACCCTCATAAAACCAAGATTTATCCATCTTGTTGCACCCATAGATTTATGACCAATTACTCCAACCAATATTAATGACAATAAACTACATATGTATAAAAAATACGATGTCTTGAACCAAAAATTAATATTTATTAATGTTATCACGAATAATGCGGGCATAAACATTATGAAATATATTAACTGCTTTTTTGCCCACGGCAACCAACTACCATTATCAGCCGAATAAAGAGCAACTATCCCAAATGCAAATATTAATATCGCCGTTATAATTAAATTATAATTAACCTTTCCAAGTCGCTCAAATAAAAAATTTTTATCAAAGTTAAACATATATTTTTTATTAATGTAAAATACACTGTTCTATACTAAATTAATCTTTTATAAAGAATATAGCATATCTTGAACTTTTTTATTTATTATTTAATATAATTATTATCGTATCATTAAGTTTTGTATTAGATGAAAAATAGGTTTAAAAAAAATATAATCTACATAGCATTAATTCTTTTGTTACTCGGTATATATAATACATTTAGTATCGATAATGGTATATCCTTTAATAATATAAGTTTTTCAGAATTTTTAAAAAAAGTCGATAATAAAGAAGTAAAAACTGTAAATGTAAAAGGCAATTCCATAACAGGAGAATTAAATGATGGTAAAAAATTCTCAACATATGCATTATATTATGAAGGTCTAGTACAAGAACTAAAAAATAGTGATGTCGAAATTAAAGCCGAACCAGTAGTTACTAAAAAAAGCAGATTTTTATCAGAACTATTAAGTTGGAGTCCATTATTAATAATAGTAGCTTTTTACTATTATAATTTCAGAAACATGACAAAAAACGGCAATGGACCATTCGGTTTTGCTAAATCTAAAGCCAGACTATTACCAGTTAAAAATAAAGTTTTATTCAATGATGTTGCAGGAATAGATGAAGCAAAATGTGAACTAAAAGAAATTGTAGATTTTTTAAAAGATCCAGAAAAATATACAAGCATTGGAGCAAAAATACCAAGAGGTTGTTTATTAATTGGTGAACCAGGAACAGGTAAAACACTGTTAGCAAAAGCTATAGCAGGCGAGGCAAATGTTCCATTTTTCTTTATTTCTGGTTCCGATTTTGTTGAAATGTTCGTTGGAGTTGGTGCAAGTAGAGTCAGAGATATGTTTAACGAAGCTAAGAAGAATGCACCATGTATAATATTTATCGATGAAATAGATGCTGTTGGTAGACATAGAGG
>CAKVBE010000118.1 GCA_934725005.1 uncultured Rickettsiales bacterium
ATATCTACATCTATGTTCACAGCCTCTATAAATATTAAGATCCCAATTTGCTGCAAACTTAGTATCGTGATAATGTAACGCACTTTTTACTGTTATTTCTTTAAACATTTCTTTAATAGAAAAAGTGTTTTAACAAATAATGGTTAAAATTCAAATAATTTTCAATATAAATACAACAACAAGTCGATATTAATTGAAAAAAGAATAGTCAGTACGTCATATTATTGTCAATAGAGCTTGATGTACAAATATGAGAATGTTTGAACAAACTCGAACTTACTGTTGAATTTTATTTTTGTGTGTAAGATAATAGTCAGACATTATTGTGTAAAAATTTATTGAATGTTATATAGATTGTATAACTTGATAAAAAAAGCTTTTGCATATTTTAAAATTGTAATTGCAAAAGTTATCAAATCAATATTTTCATTTTTTTGGATCTTATTCAATATGGTTTTTGTATTTTTTACGTGTATAAAAAATATGGTTTTAAAATTTTTCAAAAGCCTAAAAAACCATGTTAACCTAGATAAGATAAACTTGTTAATAAAAGATGTATTAAGCCTATGTTTTGTACAATATACATTGTGTTTTATAATATCATTGTATATGAGACTTGTTTATAGAACATCGAAAATAATAGTCAGAGGACACACCGAGGAATATCTGAATTCTTTACAGAAAAATAATTCAAATGCTGTTTTTACTTGGCATGGAAGGATATTTATGGCAAGTCCTTTTATTGAAAAACTTGTTAAAAAAATATCTTATAAAGGAAACCTACTTACTGTCGCAAGCAAGCACAAAGATGGAAATTTAGCTTTTATGGCAATGTCATTTTTTGGTTTTAAAAAAATAGAAGGTTCTAGTGTGAATAAAAATAGAAAAGGAGAAGACTCTGGGGCTATTAGCAGCGCATTAAGAGTATTAAAAGAACTTAGAAATGGGAACTCTTCAATCTTTATAGCACTGGATGGACCAAGAGGACCAAGGTTTAAGATAAATAGTAATATAGTTGGTTTAGCACAAAAAACAGAAAGTACAATATTTCCAGTAGTCGTTTCATATTCAAGAAAAAAGGAATTTAATAGCTGGGATAAATTCCAATTACCATTCCCATTTTCAAAAATAATATATGATTTTCTCGAACCGATAGAGTTAAAAAGAGACATGAATACAAAACAGATTGAAAATGAAATCGAAACAAAAATGAATGAAAAAATGGAGAAAAACGATGAAGAACTTTCTAAAAAATAATAATTTAATCTTATTTTTTATTGGACTAATAACGTCGTTTTCATTTGCCCCATTTTTTTTAATATTTATACCTTTTTTCTCATTTCCATATTTATTTGACAAAGTCTTTCACGCAAAGAATAAATTTTCTTCATTTTTAATAGGCTTTATCTTTAGTTTCGGATATTTTATAGGAAATTTATACTGGATGTCAATTTCGCTCTTTACAGACATAAAAACATATTGGTGGTTATTACCATTTGCAATAAGTGTTATACCTGCATGTGTTGCTATATTTTTGGGAATATCTTGCTTATGTTTCTACATATTTAAAACAAAAAGTACAACGATAAATGTTATTTTATTTGCATCATTTTGGACAATTTTTGAATATCTAAGAAGTGTCATGTTTACTGGTTTGCCTTGGAATCTACCAGTTAATTGTATAACATTCTCAAAAATACTAATTCAACCAATTTCCATATTAAATTCTTATGGTTATAGCTTTGTTTTGATGCTATTATTTCTATCAAAAAAATTTTACAAAGAAAAATTTTTTAAATTTTTCATAATATTTTTTATTGGTTTGTTAATTTTTTCATTTGTTAGGATTAAGATTACAGGTACAAAAAACAAAGAAATAAATATACGTATTATACAACCAAATATACCACAGGTGTTAAAATGGAATAAGGACGTAGAGAGAGAAAATTTTGAAAAAATAATTAATCTATCTTTAAGTAAAGACTACGAAAAGGTAGATTATTTTATTTGGCCAGAAAGTGCAATAACAGGTGTTTATTATGAAAAAAGAGACAATAGCAAATTAGTAAATGAAATAAATGATAGATTATTAAAAGATAAAAAAACGCTAATTTCTGGTATTGTTTCATATGATGAAGAGAAATTATTTAACAGCCTAATTATTTTAAATGGAAATAAAGTATCTGGAATTTACAGAAAATATTTTTTAGTACCATTTGGAGAATTCATTCCACTTAGAAAATTTTTTCCTTTTGTGTCTAAAATAACCGCTGGAAGTTTAGATTATTCAAGGGGTAAAGCTAGACAAAATTTAACAACAAAAGATTTTGTATTTTCACCAAATATATGCTATGAATCAATATTTTTTAATTCAATAAACAAAAATTCTAATTTAATTATAAACATAACAAATGACGGTTGGTTCGGAAAAAGTACAGGACCATTTCAGCATTTTGAGCATTTAAAATTAAGAGCCGTTGAAAATAATTTACCGGTAATAAGAGTAGCTAATTCTGGCATATCTGGTGTGATTAGTAATTTTGGTGAAACTATTATAAAAACTAAATTGTACAAAGAAGAAGTCATTGATATAAAATTACCGTATAGTGATAAAAAAACAAAAAAAATTAGTGAAGGTTTCATCATTATTGTTTTAATATTAATTAACCTAGTCTTAATCGCATCATTTCACTATAATACAATCATGTTAAAGTTTAACAAAATGTAATGAATTTTTACAATAAGATTCTAGTTACCTACATTGTTTTAATTAAATACCGAATTTAATTTAGTGTGGCATAACATTTTTCTATCATTTTCAAGTACCATATCGCCCTTTCAGGGCATTTCCCCTCAAAGAGAGGAAGGATTAATGATTATTCTTAGTAAAGGAATATTATAATTATAAGTTAGATATTGAATAATGAGTAAATTGATAACATCTTAAATTACCATTTTACTATTTTTTAAGTTTAAAGTAACATCTTGTCGGCATCACAATGCCAGCAAATTATTTTGTAGGCATTATTTTCGATTTTAATGCCAACAAATTTTAATTTATTTTAAAGATAAACAATTAATTTTATTCTATCCAACCACCGCCAATAATCATATCTCCATAATACACAGAACATAATTGACCTTTGGTAATTGCTCTAGTTTCTTCATCAAGTGTTATTTTTGCCCTATTATCATCTAACAATTCAATTTTACCACTTTCTCCTTTATGGGTAGAACGTAATTTAAAACTAAAATGTAAATCTTTATCGTATATTATGCTATTCAAAACGTTTACACCCTTGATAGTTAATGTGTTACTATACAAGTCTTTTTCATCACCAACATAGACCATATTATTTTTACCATCAATTTTGACAACATAAATCGGCTTTCCATAAGATACACCTATGCCTTTTCTTTGTCCTATCGTGTAATTTATTATTCCATTGTGCCTTCCTAAAATTTCGCCATTTACATGTTTTATTAAACCATCTTTTGGCTTTATATTTCTTTCTTCAAATAAATATCTTTTGTAATTATTGTCGCTTATAAAACATATATCTTGACTATCTTTTTTATCTGCTACGTGTAATCCTATTTTTCTAGCAATTTCTCTTGTTTCTGACTTGTCTAGAATATCGTGCAGTGGAAATTTTATATATTGCAAAAAATTGTAGTCCAGCATTGTTAAGAAATAGCTTTGATCTTTCTTTATATCCTCACCTTTGTGTAATTCAAAAATGTCATTATTTTCTACAATCCTAGCATAGTGTCCAGTCGCTATAAAATCAGCATTATTTTCTTTCATAAATTCTATTATTTTCTTAAACTTTACGAATTTATTGCACATTGCACATGGATTTGGAGTTTCACCCGATAAATAAGAGCTTTCAAAATAATTTAATACATTTTTATCAAAATCATTACTTGCATCTAATACAAAATGTTTAATACCTAGTTTTTCTGAAACCTTTTTTGCATCATTAACGGCATCTTGATCACATTTTCTTCCCATGGTTAATGTTACACCAATAATATTAAAAC
>CAKVBE010000119.1 GCA_934725005.1 uncultured Rickettsiales bacterium
CTCACGAACATTGTGATCTGTGATTAAAACACCAATATCTCTGTTTTTTAATTGTCTTATTATTCCAATTATATCTGAAACAGCTATTGGATCTATTCCTGCAAATGGTTCGTCTAGCAATATAAATTTTGGATTAGAAGCTAAAGCTCTAGCAATCTCCGTCCTCCTTCTTTCTCCACCTGATAATGTACTTGCTATAGATTTTCTTATATGTTGAATTGAAAATTCGTTTAATAAATTTTCTAATCGTTGTTTTCTTCTTTTTTTGTCTTTTTCTACGATTTCAAGTATTGATAAAATATTGTCCTCAACTGTCATACTTCTGAATATGGAATTTTCCTGTGGCAAATAACCAACACCAATTTCTGATCTTTCATACATTGGAAATTTTGTTATGTCATAATCGTTTAAAAGTATTTTTCCACCGTCGGCTTTAACAAGTCCAACTATCATATAAAATGATGTTGTTTTACCGGCGCCATTTGGTCCCAATAAACCGACCACCTCACCACTATCAACACTAAGAGAAATATCTTTTACAACTGTTTTATCTTTATATATTTTTTTTAGTGACAATGCTTTTAAATTATTTACTACCATATCTACTTTTAAGACCATCTATATCATTGATAAAAATTTTAACTCTTTCTTTTTTGCTGTTGATCACAGCATTCCCGGTTTCAATATTGTATATTAACTTATCACTATATGCAACAGAATCTTTCTCTGTTAATTTAACGTTGTCATACATGGTAACTATATGCTCATTTGGTTCATACAAAAAGCTTTCACTTTCAGCGTTAATGTTTTCATTTTTTAATAAAATATTTCCATTTCCAGATATTTTTGTTATATTATTTTGTCCATCATTTTTGTTAAAATAAACAATCATTCTGTCAGCGTATAAATTTATATTGCCACTATTAATTTCCACATTTCCAGTTAATTTTATTTTATTTTCATTTTTATGTAATATTATCTCATTAGCTTCTAATTTGGTTTTATTTTTATCGATGTTCACTATGTTATTGGAGAATGCAACATTAAAAACCAAAAGAAACAACACGATTATACGATTATTGTTCATATAACATTCCATTTATTTCTTCAAAAATCTTATCAATTAAGCTTGCATTACTGTTATAACCAAGAATTTTTACTGTGTCAATATTTTGTTTTATTTGATTAAGACATAATTTTTTATTGTTCAATAAATGATTAACTTCTGTTATAATATTATCGCTTGTGCAATCAAACAATAAAACTTCTGGTATAATTCTTTTATTATTAATTATGTTGATTAAATTTGCAAAGTTTCTATCTGCTTTCTTCCTAATTAAACTTAATAATAGGTTTGTTATGAAACCAAACTTATAGTACACTACCATTGGTACGCCAAGACTTGCTATTTCTAGGTTATTAGTGCCTGATTTTGCTATAACTAATTTTGATTTTCTTATTATTTCGCTTTTTTTTCTTACTTCAGATATAATTTTCACATTAGTAATATTTCTTCTAATGTAATTAGCGGTATTATCAGTCGCTAGAATAAAAAAATCATTGTTTGGTAAATTTTTAATGACATTTTTGATTATTGGCAAATGTTTCTTCACCTCAGACATTCTGCTGCCTAATGTTATGCTTATAATATTACTGTTAAAATTATAAAGACTATTTTTATAAGTAATGCCGTCAAATATTGGATGACCAACAAATACACTTTTTAAGCCATATTTTTCAAAATATGGTGGTTCAAATGGCAATATACAAAATAATAAATCATAAATTTTTGCAATTTTTTTAGCTCTATTTTTTCTATACGCCCATACACTAGGAGCTATAAAATGTACTTTTTTTATTAAGTTATTACTGTCAAACTTTTTAACTATTTTCATTACGCGAAAATTAAAATCCGGAGAATCTACTGTAATAACAATATCTGGTTTATTTTTTAAAATGAATTCAGCTGTTTCTTTTATTCTTTTCATCAATCCGTATATTTTTGGTAATACCTCAGTTATACCCATAATTGATAGTTCTTCCATCGGAAATAATGTTTTTATACCTTCTTTTTTCATTAATTCGCCACCAACACCGATGAAATTTACATCGCTATGCGATCTTTTTATTTTGTTTATGATTTTTGAACCAATTAAGTCACCAGATTTTTCACCAGCTATCAAGCAAACAGTTTTCACCATAAAGAACATAGAATATAATTAGGTGTCAATAGTACTTTAATTATATTAAAAAAACAAGCGAAAAACGCCATGATTTTTTAAGCTGTATTTTATGCAGTAAATATTGACTAGCAAACACAATTCGACTGTTAATTTACAGAGTTGTTATTATATTTTCATAATAATTCAATATCTATGACTATTTATTATTTAATGATTGCTTAAAATCAAATATTTACTGCTTAAAATTTTATAGTGATTCTTTCTGCCAATTAATTGTGTGCCTTATATGATCTTTCACATCATTATATTTTATGGTCCAATTTAAATATTCTCTCGCAAAGGAATTATTACAAATTAACGTATCTGGGTCGCCAATTCTTCTTTCACTAATCGTATAGTTGATTTTATGTCCAACTACTTCTTCTGCTGCTTTCATTATTTCTAAGTTTGAGAAACCATTATTTGTTCCGAGATTAATTTTTTCCGATTTTTGATTTTTTAGCATTTTCTCCAATGCTAAAATATGTGCATTTACTAAGTCCATGACATGGATATAATCTCTAACACAAGTCCCATCTTTTGTGTTATAATCGCTGCCAAAAATCTGCATTTTATCTCTTTTTCCTAACGCTGTTTGACATACAATCGGTATTAAGTGTGTTTCTGGATTATGACATTCACCAGTTTCGCAATCTGGATCACTGCCGGATGCATTAAAATATCTTAAAGCTGTATATTTTAATCCGTAGCTTTTATCAAAATCTTCCAGCATATTCTCTATCATTAATTTTGATTTTCCATATGGATTTATTGGATTTTTTGGTGTATTTTCATTTATTGGTAAGTGCTCCGGTATACCAAAAATTGCTGCTGTACTAGAAAAAATAATATTTTTTATATTACAATCAATCATTGTTTTTAGTAAATTCAATGTCCCATAAACATTATTTTCATAATATTTGTATGGATTTTTCATTGATTCGCCAACTTGCGAGCATGCTGCAAAATGTACAACAGCTATTGGTTTGTATTTTTTAAAAGTTTCAGTTAGTAGATCTGTATTTTTTATATCACCTTCTACAAACTCTCCCCATTTTACCAAATTTCTAAACCCAGTTGATAAATTGTCATAAACAACAGGATTGTAGCCATTTTGTTTTGCAACTTTACAAAAATGCGAACCTATATAACCTGCACCACCAGTAACTAAAATTGTATTCATAAATAATTTACCTAATAATAATTAATTAATTTTAAAATCTTTTTCTAATAAACTCTTTATAAAATCATCTAAACATTCTCCGTTAAACATACCGTTTATGTCACTTGTTTCATAATTAGATCTCAAGTCTTTAACCATTTGATATGGGTGTAATACATATGATCTAATTTGTTGTCCCCAACCATTTGATGTTTTATTACTATTTGCTAAATCTTTTTTTTCTTGTTGTTTTTGCTTTTCAAGCTCAAAAAGTTTCGATTTTAACATTTTCATAGCCTCATCTTTATTTTGAAATTGCGACCTCTGAGTTTGACATTGGACAACAATTTTTGTTGGTATATGTGTAATCCTTACCGCAGATTCAGTTTTATTGATATGCTGTCCTCCGGCACCTGATGATCTAAATGTATCTATTTTTAAATCTTTTTCTAAAATTTCTATGTTTATACTATTATCAACAACAGGGTATACATAAACGCTTGAAAAACTTGTTTCTCTTTTTCCATTTGCGTTGTATGGAGAAATCCTAACTATTCTATGGACACCGTTTTCATTTTTTAGTTTTCCAAATACATTGTTACCATTTATCCTGATTATTGCATTTGATATACCAGCGATGTCATCTTCTTGATAG